>NZ_CAJCKD010000016.1:0-75445 GCF_903970855.1 Curtobacterium sp. ME12 | reverse complement strand
GGCCTCGGCCTCGGCCTGTCGCTGCGCGACGGACTTCGGTGCGGCCGGTGCGGGCACGTCGGCAGCGGGTGCTGCCGGGGCCTCGGGCTCGGGAGCCGGTGCCGGACGAGCCGGACCCGGACGGGGGCCGCCGGGCTTGGGTGCACTCGACTTCGGCGCGCTGGCCTTGGCGGGTGCGCTCGGCGCGGAGGCCGAGGCGGCGGGCTTCGCCGCGGGGGCGCCGTCTGCCTGGAGGGCGGCACGGAGCTTCCGTGCCACGGGGGGCTCGATGCTCGAGCTGGCACCCCGGACGAACTCGCCGAGCTCCTTGAGCTTCTCGAGTGCGGTCTTGCTGTCGACGCCGAGTTCGCTTGCGATCTCGTGTACGCGTGGTTTAGCCACTGTTCTCCTTCACGGGCCCCACCCCGTGAAGGGGCAGGACTCAATGGATGACGGGTCTCATTTCGAGCCGCTCATCAGTTGTCCATAAGCCGTTCAGCCTGTTCTGTCATGTCCGGGCGCTCGGTCGGTTCCTGTGGGAGACCGATGATGTGGTCGAGCACCGCGGACGTGTCGGGATCGCGATCCAACCGGAGCGCACGGCGGAAAGCCCTGCGCTTGACGGCCAGATCGTAGGCATCGACGGTCGGTGTGAGCCATGCTCCCCGGCCCGGCATGACTGCCTTCGGATCCGCCACGACACGACCGTCGCTCAGGGCGACGACTCGGAGGAGGGAGGATCGGGAAGCGCGACGGCGACTGCCGATGCACGTTCTGACGGGAACCACTCTACTCCTTGCCTCGGACGTGCGCGATCCGGCGCGCCCTCGCAGGGCGCGCCGGGAGCGAAATCGTCCTAGTCCTCGCCGTCCAGGATGGAGTCCGGCTGGATGTCGATGCGGGCACCGGTGAGCTTCGCGGCCAGGCGGGCGTTCTGCCCCTCCTTGCCGATCGCGAGCGACAGCTGGTAGTCCGGCACGAGCGCGCGGACGGCCTTCGTCGAGGCGTCGAGCACGAACGCACTCGTCACCTTGGCCGGCGACAGGGCGCTCGCGACGAACGACGCCAGGTCGGACGAGTAGTCGACGATGTCGATCTTCTCGGCACCGAGCTCGTTCGTGACGGACCGGACACGTGCGCCGAGCTCGCCGATGCAGGCACCCTTCGCGTTCACGCCCGGCTCGTTCGCCTTGACGGCGATCTTCGTGCGGTGACCGGCCTCGCGGGCGAGCGAGGTGATCTCGACGACACCGGACGCGATCTCCGGGACCTCCAGCGCGAAGAGCTTCCGGACCAGGCCCGGGTGTGTGCGCGACACGGTGATCTGCGGGCCCTTGTTGCCCCGGGCGACGCTCGTCACGTACACGCGGATGCGGGAGCCGTGCGTGTACGACTCCCCCGGCACCTGTTCTTCGGGCGGCAGGATCGCCTCGATCGTGCCGAGGTCGACGTGCACCATCTTCGGGTTCGGGCCCTGCTGGACCACGCCCGCGACGATGTCGCCTTCCTTGCCGCGGAACTCGCCGAGGATCTTGTCGTCGCCGATGTCGCGCAGACGCTGGTTGATGACCTGCTTCGCCGCGAAGGCCGCGATGCGTCCGAAGTCGCTCGGCTGGTCGACGGCTTCGCCGATGACGGTGCCCTCGTCGTCGAGCTCGGGGACGTAGACGCTGACCTCGCCGGACTTCCGGTCGAGCTCCACACGCGACTGCGCGTGGGCCGGCTCGCCGTTCTCGTCGGCGTGCTTCTGGTACGCGGTCAGGATGGCAGATTCGATGATCTGGACGAGCTCGTCGAACGGGATCTCCCGCTCGCGCTCCATGAGTCGCAGGACTGCGAGATCGATCTTCACCGAGGTGCCTCCGTATTCAGATGAGTCGCTCCTGCGGGGTGGAACTGCGCAGAAGTCGGCCACAAGCCTACCCCAGAACCACGAGACGGACTGGAGGCCCGTGGCGGCGTCGCCACGGGCCTCCAGTCCGTCAGGGGTCGCGTCTAGATCGCGCGGACCGCGTCGAGCAGGTCGGCCACCGGCACGTCGCGGCGGTCGCCGGTCGCGCGGTCCCACAGCTCGACGACGCCCTCGGCGGCGCCGCGGCCGGCGACGACGACGATCGGCATGCCGAGCAGTTCGGCATCGCGGAGCTTGACACCGGGCGAGACCTTCGGGCGGTCGTCGTACAGCACGTCGAACCGCTCGCCCTCGAGCTCGGCGACGACCGAGGCCGCCAGATCGTAGGCGACCTGGTCACGGCCCGTGGCGACGATGTGCACGTCGAACGGCGCGACGTTCTTCGGCCAGACCAGGCCCTTCTCGTCGTTGTGGGACTCGGCCAGGATCGCGAGGATGCGGGTCACGCCGATGCCGTACGAGCCCATCGTGACCGTCGCGAGCTTGCCGTTCTCGTCCTGCACCTTGAGACCGAGCGCCTCGGCGTACTTGCGACCGAGCTGGAAGACGTGCCCGATCTCCATGCCGCGCGCGGTCTCGAGCGGACCGGAGCCGTCCGGGGACGGGTCACCGGCCCGGACGTCGGAGACCTCGACGACACCGTCGGCCACGAAGTCACGGCCGGCGACGAGGCCGGAGACGTGCACGCCGCGCTCGTTGGCGCCGGTGATCCAGCTCGTGCCGTCGACCACGCGCGGGTCGACGAAGTAGCGGAGGCCGGTGGCGCTGTCGGCACCGAGGACCTGCGGTCCGATGTAGCCCTTCACCAGGCCCCGGTGCTTCTTGAAGTCGTCGTCGCCGGCGGCCTCGACCTCGGCCGGGGCGAAGGACACTTCTGCGCGCTTCAGGTCGACGTCGCGGTCGCCGGGCAGGCCGACGACCACGACCTCGCGTGTGCCGTCGAGGTGGGTGAGCGCGAGGACGACGTTCTTCAGCGTGTCGGCCGCGGTCCACGGGGCGCCCTCGCGGGGCGCGACCTGGTTCGCGTGGGCGACGAGCGTGTCGATCGTCGGGGTGTCCGACGCCGGCAGCAGCACGGGCTCGGGCTGGCCCTCGATCGGCAGCGACTCGGGGACGGGGGTGACGTACGCCTCGACGTTGGCCGCGTAGCCGCCTGCGCTGCGGACGAAGGTGTCCTCGCCGACGCCGATGGGGTGCAGGAACTCCTCGGACTTGGAGCCGCCCATCGCACCGGCGTCGGCCTGGACGATGACGTAGTCGAGGCCGAGGCGGGCGAAGATCTTCTCGTACGCGTCGCGCATGACCTGGTAGCTGCGCTCGAGGCCCTCGTCGGTGAGGTCGAACGAGTACGCGTCCTTCATCGTGAACTCGCGGCCGCGCAGGAGTCCGGCGCGGGGGCGGGCCTCGTCGCGGTACTTGTCTTGGATCTGGAACAGCGTGACCGGCAGGTCCTTGTAGGACGAGTACAGGTCCTTCACCAGGAGGGCGAACATCTCCTCGTGCGTGGGTGCGAGCAGGTAGTCGGAGCCCTTGCGGTCCTGCAGGCGGAACATGCCGTCGCCGTACTCGGTCCAGCGGTTCGTCGCCTCGTACGGCTCGCGCGGCAGCAGCGCCGGGAGCAGGACCTCCTGCGCACCGGCAGCGACCATCTCGTCGCGGATGATCGCCTCGATCTTGGCGCGCACCCGGAGTCCGAGCGGCAGCCAGGCGAAGATCCCCGGGGACTGGCGACGGACGTAGCCGGCGCGGACGAGCAGCTTGTGGCTCGTCACCTCGGCGTCGGAGGGGTCGTCGCGGAGCGTACGGAGGAACAGATGCGAAAGCCGTGTGACCACGGGGCAAGCCTAGTGGCGGCGGACCGACCGCGCGGGCTCCCTGCGGGGTGCCCCGCCCCGCGCCCCGCGCCGGGCTCGAGCGACGCGGTGCGAGGTTCACTCGCTCGTGCGGCACCAGCTGCTCCGTGCGCGGCCGCAGGCTCGCCCGGAGCGATCCACCCGGCACGGAAGCGCGGAGTCCGCACCGTGCGGTACCAGCGCCGGCACGCCACGACGACGGACCGGAGGCCCGGTGCCAGCTGGCACCGGGCCTCCGGTCCGGAGGGTGGTCGCGCCTACGGCGCCATGATCACCTGGGGCGTGCCGGTGGCGGCGGCCGGCCCCATCTCGTCCGCGATGCGGTTCGCCTCGTTGATCAGGGTCTGCACGATCTCGGCCTCTGGCACGGTCTTGACGACCTGGCCCTTGACGAAGATCTGCCCCTTGCCGTTGCCCGAGGCCACGCCGAGGTCGGCCTCGCGCGCCTCGCCAGGTCCGTTCACGACGCAGCCCATCACGGCGACACGGAGCGGGACGGTCATGCCCTCGAGCCCCTTCGTGACGTCGTTCGCGAGCTGGTAGACGTCGACCTGTGCGCGACCGCAGCTCGGGCAGGAGACGATCTCGAGCTTCCGCTCGCGCAGGTTGAGCGACTGCAGGATCTGCAGGCCGACCTTGACCTCCTGCGCGGGCGGAGCGGAGAGCGACACGCGGATGGTGTCACCGATGCCCTCGGCCAGCAGGATGCCGAACGCGGTGGCGCTCTTGATCGTGCCCTGGAACTCCGGGCCGGCCTCGGTCACGCCGAGGTGCAGCGGCCAGTCGCCGGCGGCGGCGAGCTGCCGGTAGGCCTTGACCATCACGATCGGGTCGTTGTGCTTGACCGAGATCTTGAAGTCGTGGAAGTCGTGCTCCTCGAACAGGGAGGCTTCCCACACCGCGGACTCGACGAGCGCCTCGGGGGTGGCCTTGCCGTACTTCTGCAGCAGGCTCGGCTCGAGCGATCCCGCGTTCACGCCGATCCGGAGGGAGACGCCGGCGTCCTTGGCGGCCTTGGCGATCGCGCCGACCTGGTCGTCGAACTTGCGGATGTTGCCCGGGTTGACCCGGACGGCAGCACAGCCGGCGTCGATCGCCTGGAAGACGTACTTCGGCTGGAAGTGGATGTCGGCGATCACGGGGATCTGCGACTTCTTCGCGATGATCGCCAGCGCGTCGGCATCGTCCTGCGTGGGCACGGCGACCCGGACGATGTCGCAGCCCGACGCCGTGAGTTCGGCGATCTGCTGCAGCGTCGCGTTGATGTTGGTGGTCTGCGTCGTGGTCATCGACTGCACGGACACCGGGGCGTCGCCACCCACGAGCACCTTGCCGACCCGGATCTGCCGCGACTTGCGACGCGGAGCGAGGGTTTCGGGGGACTTGGGCATACCGAGGTTGACTGCGGGCACGTGAGCACTCTACGCGCTCGATCTGACCGTGCTGGGTCCGGTCCCCGTGCGTCTGTTCAGAGCTCCCTGACCGAGTCCACGACCGTGATGAGCGGGGCGTAGAGCCGCATCACCGCGAGCGCACGGTCGTGGTCCGCGTCGGTCCCGCCGGCGCAGGCGTCGGCCACGACGGTCACCGTCGCACCGGCGTCGGCCGCCGCCAGCGCGGTCGACAACACGCAGCAGTCGGTCGACACCCCCGTGAGCACCAGGTGCGGGTGGTCGCCGACGACCGCCTGGAGGCTCGTCCCCCACTTGCCGAAGGTCGGTTCCGTCACGACGGGGTCGTTCCGGTCCGCGGCAGCTGACGCGAAGGGCTCGGTGAGCGCGTAGAGGGGGTCGGCGCCCGGGACCAGTGCGAAGGGCCAGTCGCGGTAGTACGGCACCCACGCCCCCTCGGGCTGCGCCGGCGCCACGAAGCGGGTGAAGACCGTGCGGCCCGTGAACCGCGGCAGGAGCCGCTCGATGCCGGCGCCGGCATGGTCGTACCGCGGGGCGGCCCACGGGTTCTCGCCCGTGAAGACCTGCTGCATGTCGATGACGACGAGCCAGGCGTCGTCGGGGATCTCCGCGCTCATCGCAGGTCGTCCGGCGTGCCGAGCGCTTCCTGGTGACGGATCGACCCGCGCGCGAACAGCAGCGTGCCGAGGAACCCGACGAGCAGGGCGACGAGGACGCCGAGGTTCGCGTAGGCCCACGGCCCCTTGCGTCCGCCGAGGCCGAACGGCTCGAGCAGGTAGCCCTGCCAGTTGAGCCAGGACGGCACGCCGAGGGTGTTCGTGACCAGACCCCAGCCGAGCGCGGTGCCGAGCACGACGAGCACGATCGGCAGCCACCGGACGTCGCCGTAGCGTCCGTGACGGTCGTCGAGTTCGGCCTCCGCGTACGCGCGGCGTCGCAGGACGACGTCAGCGACGAAGATGCCGGCCCAGGCGGCGATCGGCACGCCGAGGGTGATGAGGAAGGCCTGGAACGGCGCGACGAAACTCGAGGCGAAGAACGCGATGTACACGGCGCCGGCGACCATGAACAGGCCGTCGACCCCGGCGGCGACCGGACGCGGGATCTTCACGCCGACGCTCAGGAGCGCCAGTCCGGACGAGTAGATGTCGAGCACCGCGCCGCCGACGAGCCCCAGGATCGCGACGATCGCGAACGGGATCAGGAACCACACCGGCAGGATCGTCGTCAGGGCGCCGATCGGGTCGTTCGCGATCGCTGCCTGCAGGTCCGGCGACGACCCGGCGAGCATGACACCGATCACCACGAGGATCGCCGGCGCGAGGGCGCCGCTGAACGTGGTCCACCCGACGACGCCACGGGTCGAGGCCGAACGGGGCAGGTACCGGGAGTAGTCAGCCGCGGCGTTCACCCAACCGAGTCCGAAGCCGGTCATCACCAGGACGAGGGCCCCGGTCACGCTCTGGGCGCTGCCCGACGGCAGAGCACCCAACGTCGCGAAGTCGATCGTCGGCGCAGCGAGCACGATGTAGACGACGGTGAGCACGGCCGTGACGACGGTGATGACGGCCTGCAGACGCATGATGACGTCGAACCCGGCGATCCCGGCGCCGACGATGAGGGCCGCGACCACGACGAGGGCGACGACCTTCGTCAGCACGCCGCCGTCCCACCCGAGTTCGGTGAACACCGTCGAGGTGGCGAGCACGGCCGCCGCGGCGAGCGAGGTCTCCCACCCGACGGTCAGCACCCAGCTGAGGAACGAGGGCAGTCGGTTCCCGCGGACCCCGAAGGCCGCGCGGCTGAGCACCATCGTCGGCGCCGACCCGCGCTTGCCGGCGATCGCGACGATGCCGCACAGCAGGAACGAGAAGGCGACCCCGACGACCGAGACGATCGTCGCCTGGGCCAGCGAGATCCCGAAATCGAGGACGAACGACCCGTAGGCGAGGCCGAGGACGGAGATGTTCGCCGCGAACCACGGCCAGAACAGTCCCCGTGGGGTGCCCTTCCGATCGGACTCGGCGATGACGTCGAGGCCCTGGCGCTCGACGGTGCGAACCTCGGGAGGGTTCGGGGCGGCTGTGGTCATCCGCTGATCGTAACGCCGGAGCGACTACCCGAACAGGTTCACCGGCCGCACGATGTCGGCGTAGATGAGCAGCGCGCTCATGCCCGCCAACAGCACCACGACGACCATCGTCAGCGGCATCGTCTTCGCCAGGTCGATGGGCCCCGGGTCCGCCTTGCCGACGAGCTTGAACGACCGTCGCTTGATCGCTTCCCAGAGCGCACCCGCGATGTGTCCGCCGTCGAGCGGCAGCAGCGGGACCATGTTCAGCACGAACAGGCCGATGTTGAGCGAAGCCAGCAGCCCGAGGATCGTGTACGCCTTGTCGACCACGGGGACACCGCTCATCGACGAGACCTCGCCGATCGCACGGCCCACGCCCACCACCGACACGGGGCTGTCCTGCGACCGCTCCTGGGCGCCGAACGCGGCGTTCCACACCGCGACCAGGCGCTGCGGCAGGTCGATGATCAGGTGCGCCGACGCCGCGATCTGGGCGCCGGTCGCGGGCAGCACCTCGGCCGGGGACTGCCGCACCAGGGACTGCCCGATGCTGACACCGACCACGCCGACGCGCTGGGTCTTCGTGGTGCCGTCATCGTTCTCGACCACCTTGCCCTCGGTGTCGTAGACGTCGCGGGTGGCGGTCGTCGGGGTGATCTCGAGGGTCTTGCGGGCACCGTCGCGCTCGACGACCACGGTGACCTGCTCACCGGCGGACTCCTGGAAGACCTCGGAGACACGGGTGATCGTGGGGTCCTGCTCACCGTTCACCGAGAGCACCACGTCGCCGGACTCGATGCCCGCCTGCTTCGCCGGGGACACCGCGTCGCCCGGCGAGCACTCGGTCGTCTGGCTGTTCGGCAGCACGCACCCGACGCTCGACGTGAAGGTCGTCGTCGGCGCCCCGAACCCGCACAGCAGCACACCGAAGAGCACGATGCCGATCACCAGGTTCATGGCCGGGCCCGCGACCATCACGATGATCCGCTTCCACGGCGTCAGGCGGTAGAAGGCACGGGAGTCGTCGCCACCGGAGTCCGCGATCTGCTCGGCGCTGGCCTGGCGGGCGTCCTGCACGAACGCGCCGTACATGCCGGTGTTCGTGATCGCGTTGGCCCGGCCCGACGCCCGCGGCTTGAGCATGCCGACCATCGAGATGTACCCACCGAGCAGGATCGGACGGATCCCGTACTCGGTCTCACCCCGCTTGAACGACCACATCGCCTTGCCGAAGCCCAGCGAGTACTGCGTCACCTTGACGTTGAAGAGCTTCGCGAAGGACAGGTGCCCCAGCTCGTGGAGTCCGATCGAGACCAGCAGGCCGATGATGAAGACGACCACGCCGAGGACGAAGAGCAGGACGGATTCGACGGTCACCGGGAAAGAGTACGGGACTGATTCCATGACGGAGCCGAGCGCCGTCTGCGAGGTGATCCGGGCCTCCCGTCCATCGCCGTCCGCGGTCTGCCGCCGCTGCGTCGACCGGGAGGCGCGACTCGCGTCAGCGGGTCAGCGCGCGGTCCGCAGCGGTGCGCGCCCACTGCTCCGCGGCGAGCACGCCGTCGAGTGACGACTCCCCCGCGGTGTGCTCCTCGACGACGCGCTCGACCGTGTCGACGATGTCGAGGAAACCGATCGCGCCGGCGTGGAACGCGGCGACGGCCTGCTCGTTCGCGGCGTTGAACACGGCCGGGAACGTCCCGCCCAGCTCGCCGACGCGCTTCGCGAGGGCGACTGCGCCGAAGGCGTCCTGGTCGAGCGGCTCGAACGTCCACGTGCTCGCGGTCGTCCAGTCGAGCGGCACACCGACGCCGGGCACCCGGTCCGGCCAGGCCAGGCCGAGCGCGATCGGCAGACGCATGTCCGGCGGCGACGCCTGGGCGATGGTGGAGCCGTCGACGAACTCGACCATCGAGTGCACGATCGACTGCGCGTGCACGGTGACGTCGATGCGGTCGTACGGCACGTCGAAGAGCAGGTGTGCCTCGATGACCTCGAGCCCCTTGTTGACCAGCGTCGCGGAGTTCGTCGTGACGACGAGACCCATGTCCCAGGTCGGGTGCGCCAGGGCCTGGGCGGGGGTGACGTCGCGGAGCTTCTCGCGGGTGCGCCCACGGAACGGACCGCCGCTCGCCGTGAGGACGAGCCGCTGCACCTCGGCGTCGGAGCCGGAGCGCAGCGCCTGCGCGATGGCGGAGTGCTCGCTGTCCACGGGCACGATCTGCCCGGGCGCTGCGGCCTGCTGCACGAGGGAGCCGCCGACGATCAGGCTCTCCTTGTTCGCCAGGGCGAGCGTGGCACCGCTCTCGAGCGCCGCAAGCGTCGGGCCGAGGCCGACCGAGCCGGTGATGCCGTTCAGGACGACGTCGGCCTCGACGCTCCGGACGAGCTGCTCCGAGTCGGCCGCGCCGAACGCCGTGTCGCGGACCCCGAACCGGGCGGCTTGCTCGGCGACGAGTTCGCGGTTGCTGCCGGCGGTGAGCCCGACGACCTCGAACCGGTCGGGGTTGCGGGCGACGACGTCGAGCGCCTGGGTGCCGATCGAGCCGGTGCTGCCGAGGACGACGATCCGCCGACGATCCGGACCGGTGCTGCCGAGGCGGCCGTCCGTCACGGTCAGCCCTTGGCGAGGATGTCGACCACGAAGACGAGCGTGGCGTTCTTCGGGATGCCCGAGCCCTCCTGCGGGTTCGCACCGTAGGCGTCCTCCGGCGTGGCGACGATCAGGACCTGTGAGCCGACCTTCTGCCCGACGAGCCCGGTGACGAAGCCCTTGATGAGCGCGCTCTCCGACACGGTGAAGGTGGTGGGGACACCCTTCGACCACGAGGAGTCGAACTCCTTGCCGGTGTCGTAGACGACGCCCTTGTACTGCACGAGGGCGGTGTCGCCGTCGGCGATCTCGGTGCCGTCGCCCTGCTTGAGCACCTCGACCGTGGTCTTCGTGGGCGCCTTCACACCGTCGGGGACCGTGATCTCCGGCTCGCCCGAGGCCTTGTCCTTGACCGTGGGCAGGCCCGGGTCCTGGTCCTGCGGGGTGCCGGTCGCCTTGGTCGGGGTCTGTGCGACGACGTCGGCGACCACGACGATCTCGCCGCCGGTGTTGAAGCCGAGTGCGGAGGACTGTCCGACCGCGGCGACCCGGTCGCCCACCTTCGAGCAGGCGAGGAGCGCGCCGAAGCCCGATCCGCCGACGGAGAGCACCTGCGGGTTGCCCTCGTCGAAGCCGACGGTGCCGAGCTTCTTGGCGTCCGATGCCTCGTACACGCTGTAGGAGACCTGCGCGTAGTCGCCCTCGTCGAGCGCCGCGCCCTTGCCCTTCACGAGGCGGGTGGCCTGCGGCGTCTTCGCGGACAGGCCGGACGAGAACTTCACGGTCGGGGCCTTCGGTCCACCGAACGACCCGGTCGCCTTGATGGCATCGGACGACTTGCCCGGGTCCGGGCAGGAGGTGATCGCCGAGGCCGTGGCACTGGCCGAGGGGGTCGGCGAGGCCGAGGACCCGTTCGAACCGGAGCCGGAGCAGGCGGCGAGTCCCAGCACGACGGCGGGGACGATGGCGATCGGGAGCAGGCGGAGACGCTTCACGAGGACCTAGTCTGCCCCACCTGTCGAAGAGTCCCCTGCCAATGACGCAGGTCGGACGACCAGCTGCGGCTCGTGGTGCACCGGGAACGCCACGGACCGCGCGATGAAGCAGAGCTCGTTGGCGGTGACGTGTGCTGCTTCGGCGTCCGCGACCCGGTCGGCTTCGAGGATCGTGACGACCGGGTGCAGGGTCGCCTCGGTCAGTTCACCCGAACCGTCGCGGTTCAGGCGGAGCGACGCGGTCGCGGTGTCCTGGTAGTCGACGACGGTGAAGCCCTTCGTCACCGCGACGTGCAGGTAGCTGAGCATGTGGCACTGGGCCAGCGCCGCGACCACCATCTCCTCGGGGTTCCAGCGGTCACGGTCCCCGCGGAACGTCGGGTCGGCGGAGCCGGGGACGTCGGGCTTGCCGGTCGCGGAGACCACGTGCTCGCGGCCGTAGTCGCGGTACCCGGAGGTGCCGGTCCCGCGGTCACCGGTCCAGCTGACGGAGACCTCGTAGGAGTGGTCGTGCACGGGTGCGCCCCTTCGCCTTGGCTAGCATGGCGGCATGACGGTGAGCCCCGAAGTCCGCAGTGATCGCCATCCTCTCACCGCCGACGGTTCCGTCGAGCTGGCGGTGCTCGAACGCTCAGGGTTCGACGAGAGCCGGCACGTCGGCGCCGGCGTCGTCGTCGACGCGACCGGCGCGGTGATCGACTCCGTGGGTGACGTGACGGCGAGCATCTACCCGCGTTCCACCATGAAGCCGTTCCAGGCCCTGGCGGTCCGCCGTGCAGGTGCGCTGTTCTCCGACGAGGAACTCGTCCTCACCACCGCGAGCCACGCCGGCACCGCGGCGCACCAGGCGCTCGCCCTGCACATGCTCGAGTCCTTCGACCACGTCGAAGCCGACCTCGGCTGCCCGCCCGACATGCCCTTCGACCGCGGGACCGCTCGGACGATGGACGGCCCCCGCCGCCTGGCGATGAACTGCTCCGGCAAGCACGCCGGCATGCTCGCGGCCTGCCGGGTGAACGGCTGGGACGAAGCCACGTACCTGGACATCGAGCACCCGTTGCAGCAGCGGGTGCGTTCCGTCGTCGAAGAGTACACGCACGAGACCGTCGACCTGGTCGGCACGGACGGCTGCGGCGCCCCTGTCTTCCCGCTCACCCTGACGGGGCTGGCACGCGGGTTCGCCGGTGTCGTGGCGCGGGCCGACGACGACTCCGCTGCGCTGACCGATGCGGTCCTGGCGCACCCGTGGGCGATCGACGGCGTCGGACGCGCGAACACGGTCACCATCGAGCGCCTGCAGGTACTGGCGAAGCTCGGGGCCGAGGGCGTCATGGTCATGGGCTTGCCCGGAGGCGCCGCCGTGGCCGTGAAGGTGCTCGACGGCTCGCAGCGGGCCGGCACCCTGGCGGCCCTGGCGCTGCTGGAGCGGAACGGGCTCGTCGCGTCGGACGGGGTGGCCGAGGTGCTCGAGGCGACCGGTGAGCGGGTGCTCGGCGGTGGTGTTCCCGTCGGCGCGGTGCGGGTCGGCGCCGGGTTGCGCTGATCGCCGCTCGGCGCTGGTCATCGATCGGCGCTCACGGTGTCGGGTACGAGGACCGGCAGCGCCGGGGACACCCGGTCGACCGTGTGGTCGTCGGGTCGACGGACGGAACAGCCGTACCGCGAGACCTCGACGGTGACGTCCCGCTGACGGGGCGCCGATCCGAGTCCGGCCACGAGCACCACGGAGCCGTGGGGTCGGCCGTCGGCGCCCACCCGCACCGCGACCGAGGTCCCCGACGGCAGAGCGTGCACTGACAGGGTGCTCGCTGACCGGGTGCTCCGGGCTTGATCGGCGCTGCCGATCCCCACGGCGTCGAGGACCTCGGGAGCAGCGGCCCAGCGCAGGTCCTCGTCGGTGTGGACGGCAGCGGCTCGGAGCTGGTCGGCGAGCCCGCGGAACACCGCGACGGCGAGTGCTCCGGCACCGACGACCACGACGTGGGACGCGGCGTCGACCCGGAGCACGCGGCCGCCCGGACAGTGCCCGAGGACGATCGCCGGCGTACCGTCGCCGTCCTCGGGGACCGTTCCGGTCGGTGCCTCCGGCACACCGAGCGGTTCGAGCTCGGCGGGCTGGTCGGGCCCGGGCGGCGCGACGAACGCGACCGGAGGGGTCCCGGGGTCCGGCGACGCCGAACGGTGCAGCACCACGTCGACCAGGGCGCAGCACGCACCCGCGCCGAGCAGGACACCCTGCCCCGCGCCGCTGATCGGCGCGAGGACCCCGGCCACGACGAGCGCGACCGCGGCCCCCACGACCACGCAACGAGCGGCGAACCGGGACATGACCCCATCGCACCAGGAACGAGTGGCTCAGCGCCGGCCCGGGACCCGATCTGTGGAGAAGTCGCCTACTGCACCAGGAAGAACTGCTCACCGATGTCGACGCGTGCACCGCGTTCGACGCGGTACCGCCGGCCGGGCTCGCAGCGGCGGATCGATCCGTCGATGTGCCGCACGACCGTGCCGTTGCCGGAGAACCGGTCGGAGACCCACAGGTCGTCGCCGTCGCGGCCGAGCTCGAGGTGCGTCTTCGACACGGACTTGCCCGGGTCGTGCACGGTCAGCAGGTCGTCGTACCGCTCCCCCGGCTGCGGTCGCGGCAGTCGGCCGAGCAGGCCCGTGCCGTGCACCCCGAGCCGCTCGCCCGTGCTGAAGTGCAGCACGAACGGCGCCCGGGTCGGGGTCTTCGCGACGATGCGGGTCTCGTCGACGTCCTCGTCGGGGTCGTCGAGCGCATCGACCACCGGGTGCGACTCCGACCGGTCGACGGGCGGGAGCGGCAGCGCGGGTCCGGTCGCTCCCGGGATCGGGGGCAGCGGTGCAGCAGCGGGCGCGCCCGTGGTGGTGGCGGACGGCACCGAGGAGGGGACGGTGGCGGAACCGGGCACCGGCGGGATCGGCGTGCGCGGCACGGCGGACGTCCCGGTCGGCGGATCGGGCTCGATCACCGGGGCAGCGTGCGCCCCACGGGGGCGACGGCCGACATCGGACTGCTCGACCTCGGCGCGCAGGGACTCGTCGTCCACCGGGATCCCGTGGTGCGGCTCGTCGCCTGCGGCGCGCGCATCGGACTCGGTCGAACCCGCGGGCTCAGCCGGACCCGGGTCAGACCCGTCCGGTTCGTCCGGCTCGTTGCCCGCGTCGGGGGCCTGCGTGCCGTCGGACTCCTCGGCTGCCCAGTCGGGTCGGGCCATCGGCAGCGGCATGACCGGGCCGGTGAAGGCCGCGGTGACCGCCGGACGGACGGCTCCGCACTCGCCGCAGAAGATGTCATCGGGCTCGAGCCGGTTGCCGCAGACGTGGCAGATGGTCGTCTCGTGCATGCCCGGGGTGACGAGCGGTGCCGGACGGGGCGGTCGACGGTCGATCAGCGGCTCGACCACGGCGGTGTCCCCGGGCTGCGGGGGCGACACGACGGCCGGCTGGTCGTCGGTGGCGCTCTTCTCCGACGCGGCCACGACCAGCTCGTCGGGCTCCGTCCCGGAGGCGTTGCTGCCCTCGTGTCTTTCCTGGGCCTGCCGGGCGAGCTCATCGTCTGACGCAGGAGCAGCGGCGTGCTGCTCGGTGTCCGGCTCGGTGTCCGGCTCGGAAGCAGGTTCGGCGGGTGCTCCCGGCATCGGCGGGACGACCGGGTCGGCCGGCGCCTCGGCAGCCGGGGTACCGCGGCCCACCCACCAGGACGGACCAGCGGGTGCCGCCGGGGGTGCGGTGGGAGCTGGCGGTGCCCACACCGGCACGGGGGGCTCGGCAGCGGGCTGCGGCTCGACGGACTGGGGCTCGACGGGCTGGGGCTCGACGGGCTGTCGCGCCGCCTGGTCCGGGACCGACGACGCAGCATCGCGGATCGGGTCCTCGGGCGTCTCGGGGCGACCGGGAGCCGGCGCGATCCGCGTGCGTTCGGGGTCGTCGGCATCGAGGGGTCCGGACGGGTACGCGTCGGGATCGAGGGGAGGCTCGGACTCGGACTGGCTCGGTGCACCTGACCAGTCCTCGAGCCCGGACCCGGCACCGTGCACGTGGGAGGGGGCCTGGCGCGGGGCGAAGTCGTCGGGCCGCTGCACCGGCACGGGTGCCGGCGGTTCGGTCCCACGACGGTCGGCACCGGTGAGCCAGGCACGCGTGGCGGGATCCAGCGTGGCTTCGGGCAACCAGGCGTCGGAGGCCGGGTCGGACCGTCGGCCGTGGGCGTCGGGTTGTTGCAACGGTGGCGGCGGTGCCTGTTCGACGGGGGTCGGCGCGACCGGGCGACGGTTCGCCGCGGCGGTGACCGCGCGTCCGCACTCACCGCAGAAGATCGCTCCGTCCGGGAGCATCGATCCGCAGTGTTCGCATCTGATCACGTGGTGCCTCTGTCCTCACTCGGCCGTCCACGACGCGCGTCCGGCCTCTGGACATCGTAGTCGCCGTGCCCCGACGCAGCCTGGCCGTCGGTCGTCCGACGGGACCGTGCCGACGGACAGCGTCCCGTTCCCCGCAGTGACCGGAGCGAGACGGCGGTGCGGAACCGCTCCCGCCGGGTCCGCCCCCTCCGGAGCGAATCGATCGCGTCGTCGGTCGCCGACCACATGCGGTCTGCGGTGGTCTGGTCGGCATCGCTCGGACCGAACACCGCACGGTCGGCCAGCGCGGCGAGTCCGGCGCCGCCGTCGCCCGGTGCACCGACCACGGCTTCGCGTCGGGTGGCGGACCGCCGCACGTCGTGCCCGCGGTCGAGCAGTGCGTCACGGTACTCGTCCCAGGCGCCGACGATGCGACCGCGGGGTGTGGTGGCGTTCCGCCGTCGTCGGCGCCGCAGTCGCTTCAGCAGCACGATCACGGCGAACGGCAGCAGGACGAGCGCGACCACACCGAGGGTCCCGAGGGCCCAGGGCAGCACCGCGAGCAGGATCTGGAGCCAGAGCGGCTGCACCGGCGGCGTGTTCCGGTCGCTCTCGGGCGGCGCCTGCTGGTCCTGGTCCTGCTGGTCGACCGGGGGCGGCGGCACGACCGTCTCCGGTCGGGTGACCGGCTGCGGGGTCTGCTGCTGCTCGTTCGGGATCTCGCGCACCTCGGGGTTGGGATTGAGCATCACCCATCCCCACTGCGCGGTGTCCACCTCGATGCGGGCCGTGACGTCGGACCCCCGGAAGGTCGTCGTCCCGCCACGCACTGCGGCGCCGTCGCGGCCCGAGTCTCCCCCGGCCGTGAAGCCCATCACGACCCGTGCGGGGAACCCGATCTCGTCCGCCATCAGCGCGGCCGCCGCGGCGTACTGCTCCTGGTCCCCGATCATCAGGGGTGCGGTGAGGAGCTCCTGGACACGGTCCGCGCCGTGGCCGGACCGACTCATCCGGTCGTCGCCCACACCGTGGCTGACGTACCCGTTCCGCTGCAGGGACTGCACCGCGGCGAGGAGCTTCGCACCGGGTGCCGACACGTCCTTCGTCGTGGACTCCACGGTGTCGCGCACGGCGTCGGGGACGTCCCGTGCGGTGGGCACGGCGGCACTCCCCGGGCGCGCGGTGGCCAGCTGCCGTTCCGTCGGCTGGTCGGGCAGCACCGCCGTCAGGTCGTAGGACGTGCCGTCCCCCACTCCGCCGACCACGGCGCCGGTGCCGGTCGATCCGTTGTAGAAGAAGGCGCCGCGCTCGTCGTCGGCTTCCTGACCGGTGAACTCCACGCGCTCCAGGTCACCGACCGTCGGCAGCCACACACCGCGGTACCCGTCGACCGTCACACCGACGTCGACCGTGGTGCCCCGGACGCCACGGACGTCGACCGCGGTCGGCACACGTTCGAAGGTGCCCGAGCCGGCCGAGCCGTCTGCCCCGCCCACGCGGTAGACGACGCCGTCGTAGGTGTCGAGCGTCGCGATGCGGACGAACCCGCCCTCGGGCAGGCCGGTCACCCGGAGCTGGGTCGCGTCCGAGGCGGTGGACTCCTCGTACGCGCGGAACCCGCTGAGCGGACTGACGTAGTCGCGCGGGTCGAACGGCTTCACGACGTCCGTGCGTGCGACGGTGCGATCACCCGACGGAGGTGCGACGAGTCCGAGTCCGGTCGCCACGACCGCCGCCGCCACGATGGTGCCGGTTCCCACCAGGGCGGGACGGACGATCGACCGCGCCACCGGCACGCGTGCACCGATGGTGGTCGCCACCGCGACCGCGCGACGCGCGTGGCGCACGGTCAGCGCCCAGACGAGGGCGAGGCCGACCAGGACGACCGCGGTCAGGATCGACGTGTCGAGCCGGCTCGGCCCGACGACGACGCCCACCGCGAAGAGCACCAGTGCCGGGATGCTCGCGAGTTCCTGCCTGGAGGCGCGGGTCGCCACGCTCACGGCCGTCACCGTGGCCACGAGCAGCGTCACGGAGTACGGCACGAGGAGCGCCTCGTAGGAGCCCACCGGCAGGCTGATGGTCACCAGCTGCTTCCAGCCGAGGGCGACGCCGGCGAAGAGGTCGAGGAGTCCGCGTCCGGTGGGCAGCAGGCCGTTGGCCTGACTCGGCACGGCGGCGGGGACGCCGGTGAGTGTGAAGGCGGCGACGGTCGCGATCGCCACGACGGCGGTCGGCAGCCGGAACAGGGTGCCGAGGAGCGCGACGACCGTCCCGACGACGATCGCCGTGACGGCGGCCGTGATCATCGCGCCGTCCCGGTACACCGGCCACCAGGACGTGCTCGCGACGGCCAGCAACAGCCAGACCGCCAGCGTGCCGCCGGCGAGCCGGAACGGCACGAGCCGCCGTGCGTCGCGACGGTCGGAACGCCGCGTCGAGCGCCTCGCCCGGTCCACGGCGGGGGCCGGGGTGGTCACGGGAGCGCCGCTCATGCTGCCGACGCCGATCGGTGCAGGGCGTGCCGGAGGTCGTCCAGGTAGCCGATGGTCATCACCGTCAGACCCGCGACGCGCAGGAACCGCGGCTGGGCCTCGGGCTCGCAGATCACCGCGACGACCTCCACCCCGACGGGGAACCGCGTGGCGGCGAGTCGGAGCGCGGGCAGGCCGACGGTCGACCCCACCACGAGGAACGCGACGGAGATGCCCTCGGTGTCGCTCCCGACGATCCGGGAGACCTCGGCGATCGGCAGGCACGCGTCAGCGAGGCCGACCGAGGCGAAGTCGTCGAGCAGGCGCGTCGGCGTCACGGTGGGGAGCGTCCGCACGGCGTACACGGCACGCTTCGCGAACTCGGGCGTGCGCTGGGACACCACGACCGAGACCTCACGGCCGTCGCGGATCGCCCGCGCGCCGAGGGACGCGGCCGCGCTCACCGCGAGCTCGAACTCCTCGTCGTCGGCGAACTCACCTCGGGCGATGCCGAGCGCGACGACGAGGTGCGAGCGACGGGTGTCCTCGAACTGCCGGACCATGAGCGCGCCGGACTTGGCCGTCGACTTCCAGTGGATGGTGCGCGGGTCGTCGCCGGGCATGTACTCGCGGATGGCGTGGAAGGCGATGTCCGCGGGCGACAGGTCCGTCGTCGCCTGCCCCTCGAGGTCGCGCACCAGGCCGGTGCTCGTCGACGGGATCGCGATCGTGCGCGGGTGCACGATGACCTGCTCGCGGGCGGTCCAGACGAGCTCGCGGCGGACGAGTCCCACCGGGTCGGCGCGGACACCCGTCACCGGACCGACGTCGAGCACCCCGCGGCGGAGCGTCGGGACCGGGACCTGCCGCTCGAAGGTACCGTGCGGCCCGATGGCCGGGATCGCGACGTCGACCAGGCCGGATCCGACCGGCACCTCGACGGTGGTCGGCACCGACGGCAGACGCGTGGGGTTCTCGGCCGTGATGACCACGCCGGCGTCGTCGCCGACCGCCACACGGTGCTGCGGCAGCCGCATCCGGATCGCCAGCCGCGACCGGCCGATCAACGCCACCGCGGCGACCACCGCGAGCACGGCGCCGGCGAACCCGACGACGACGATCTCCCGCAGCCCGAACCGGTAGCCGGTCACGAACGCGACGAGCGTCAGGGCGGCGACCGTCCACCCGAGCCCGGTGACGACAGACGAGACCTCGTCCCAGAGACGCAGGACGAGCCTCCAGGCCGTTGCCCAGAGCCGGACGATCCCGATGACCGCATCAGCTGCCACGCCCTCGCGGTCACCGACGATGCGCGTCCGGACGTTGGTCATGCCGGTGACCGTCCCCGTGCGCTCGTACGCCGTCGTGCCACGACGCGACCGCGTCGAGGACGGACGGCGCGAGCGCGTGGAGACGGGCCGGCGGTCCGTCACGTCGTGACCCGGTCGGCGGGCGGCGAGGTCTCCACCAGGAGCTGCGCGATGACGCTCGGCGCGCTGACGCCGTCGAACTCGGCCTCGGCGTCGAGCACCAGGCGGTGCGCGAGGACCGGGACGGCCAGCGCTTTCACGTCGTCCGGCGTGACGTAGTGCCGGCCGCTCAGCGCCGCGAGGACACGGGAAGCGCGGATCAGGCCCATCGCCCCACGGACGCTCACGCCGAGCCGGACCTCGCTCGCGGAGCGGGTCGCGTCCACCAGGCGGGCGACGTAGTCGGCGATCACGGCATCGACGTGCACGGTGCGCGCCAGCGCGGCCATCTCGGTGATGGTCGCGGCGGGCACGACGCTCGCCAGCGGGACCGAAGCCGACGGTGCGGACGAGGTCTCGAGGATCTTCACCGTCGCGGCGTGGTCGGGGTAGCCGATGGAGGTCTTCATGAGGAAGCGGTCGAGCTGCGCCTCGGGCAGGCGGTAGGTGCCGGCCTGCTCGATCGGGTTCTGGGTCGCGATGACCATGAAGGGCGCGGCGAGACGGTGGTTGACGCCGTCGACCGTGATCGCCGACTCCTCCATCGCCTCGAGCAGCGCGGACTGGGTCTTCGGGCTCGCACGGTTGATCTCGTCGGCGAGCACGATGTTCGCGAAGACCGGCCCGCGGTGGAAGTCGAACTCCTGCGTCCGCTGGTCGTAGACGCTGATGCCGGTGATGTCGCCCGGTAGCAGATCAGGGGTGAACTGGATGCGGTTCGTGGTGCCCTGCACGCTCTGCGCCATCGCCCGGGCGAGGCTCGTCTTGCCCGTTCCGGGGACGTCCTCGAGGAGCAGGTGCCCCTCGCTGAGCATCGCCGTGACCGCGAGGCGGATCACGAACGTCTTCCCGAGGAGCACCTGCTCGACGTTGGTCACGATGCGGCCTGCGACGTCGGCGAACCAGGTGGCCTGCTCCGGGGTCATGCTCATGCGGGATGGTCCTTCGGTCGTGGGGAGAGGTGCGGCGGAGGGCGGGTCTGGGCAGGTCGGGCGGGCGTCAGCCGCCGGGAGCGGGTTCCGGGGCGGGCTGCTCGGGAGCTGGCTGCTCCGGTTCCGGTGCCGCATCGATCGACGCGCTCGGCGGGTTCGGGTCCTCGTGGCCGTCGACGATCGCCGCGACGTACACGTAACGCGAGAGCGGTGCGTCCTCGACCGTCGGCAGGGCGTCCGGCGCGTAGACCGTGCCCTCTCCGCAGAGCTGGTAGTACCGAGAGGCGCAGAAGACGACGCGGTAGCCGGTCGGCTGGAGCCCGGCGTTCTGCGGCGGAGCAGTCACCGTCAGTTGCGTCCCCGCCGTCACGGAATCCGGCAGCGTAGCGCGGGTCTGCACCGGGCGCAGCCCGCCCACCGTGGAGCCGTCCCCGCAGAAGTTGGACGTGCCGTCCGCACAGGCCACCACGGTCACGCTCACCGTCGCGCCGAACGCGGCACCGGTGACCCAGGCGCCGTTCCCGCCGAAGGACACGAGGCCGCCGCCGTTGACCGAGTAGGCGTAGTGGTCGATCGATCCGTTGGGGCTCGGCTGGGCTCGTGGGTTCCGGATGCGGATCGCGAAAGTGCCGTCGTCCTCGCTGAACCGCTCGACGCCGATGTCGGCCGACGCCGTCCCCGGAGCGGAGAACCCCTGCACGGACGCCGCACGGCTCGGCGTGCAGAACAGACCGTTGTCGGCGAGCGCGACGTACTGGAAGTTGCCGTTCGAGTTCAGCGTGTCGTTGGCGCTGCCGCCGTCCCAGCGCTTGTCCGAGCCGGTGGTCGAGCAACCGTTCGGGATGTTCGCCCCGGGCGGGTACCGCACGATCGTGAGCGTTCGGCCACCCCCGGCCCAGTCGCTCTCGGCCGCACTGAGCGACACGTTCGTCCGCCCGGGCGACACGTCGCGCGACGCGTTCAGCGTCGGGACGCCCGGTGTGCCGACGGCACTGCCGGTGGCGGACGCGGAGTTCCACTGCACGACGGTGCCGTTGCGGTCGGCAGCGTTGCGAGCGGACACGGTGACCTTGTACTGGGCTGCACTCTGGGCGCCGGTGAACGAGGTGCTGGTGGCGGTGCCGGTGTGCCGCGTCGTCGACAGGCCGGGCCCCTCGATCGTGACGATGTAGTCGTCGACCGCGCTGCCGTTGTTGGGCGCGGACACCTTGCCCCACTTGACGTCGAGCTGGTTCGGCGTCGCCTTGCTGGGCGTGACCGTGATGCCCTTCGGCGGTGCCGGCACGAAGTCCGCACTCATCGGACCCGAGCGGGCCGAGGGCTTCGAGTCACCGATCGCGTTGGTCGCGACGACCTGGAACCGGTACGACGCCTTCGGATCGAGTCCGGTGATCGTGCACACCGTCGCGGTCCCGCAGTTCTTCGAGACGCCGTTGGTCCCGACGACGCGGTAGCCCGTGATCGGCGAGTTGTTCCCCTGCGGTGTCGACCAGGTGAGCGTGACCTGACCGCCGTCGTAGGAGCCGGTGCGGGTGGGCGCTCCAGGAGCTTCCGGGACGTCCTGCACCGAGATGGTGACGTCGCCCCAGACGTACCGGTCAGGGTCGTTCGTCGCGTCCGCCACCTGGTACTGCAGGTGGGCGTCGCCGGGCTTCGCGGCGTCCGCGACCGAGACCTGCAGGCGCGTGCGGTCACCGCTCGGCGTCACGGTGACGCCGCTCGGCAGCCCGCCGGACAGACCCCGGATGTTCACGACGCGCAGCCGCTCTCCCGGGAACGGGTTGGTCGGCCGGTCGTTCGTGAGCACGTCGATGGTTGTGGTCGCTCCACGCTTGGCCACCGAGCGGTCGGCGCCTGGCTGGACCACGGGACGGGTGGAGGCGACGACGCCCACCGTGACGGTGCCGGCGCGACCGCTGTTGGCGTCGTCCGCGACACCGATCCCGATCGACGCGGTGGTGTTCTTCCTCGCGGTGTCGGCGACCGCGATCGTGAGCTGCTGCTTCGCGATCGACGCGGTCGTGCCGGCAGCGGGCCGGCCGACGATCGAGTACCGGAGTTCCGGCAGGTCCCGCGGGTACGGGTAGTCGGTCAGCTTCGTCAGGTCGATCTTGCGCGTCTCCCCCGGCTGCATCTCGAGCGAGGACCCCGTGAACGCCGGCGGCTGGTTCGACCGGGGCGTGACCGTGATCGGGAGCACGAGCGTGGCGACGCGGCCCTTGCCGCCGTTCGCGGACGACCCGTCGGTGACCTCGAACGAGATCGACGCCTTGCCGTAGTAGAGCTTCGCTGACGTGAACTGCAGCGTCGACGAGTCCACCACCAGGCTCTGCCCGTTGGCGTGGGTGGCCTTGACCGTGCCGCGGTCGGTGATCTTCGCGGTCTCGCCGTTCGCCGTCACGACGAAGTCCTGCAGCGGGATGCGGACGGTCGCCTCGCTCTTCACCGTGACCGCACCGGCGCTGCGGTTGATCTGGGGCAGGGCGTCGTCGAAGCCCGGCACGTTGATGAAGCCGTAGGAGACGATGTCCGGGTGATCGGCCCGGGCGACCGAGAACGGGATCACCTGCGAGTCGTCGGTCAACCGGACGGTGATGCGGCCGTCGTCGGTCGGCGTCGCCGTGTCACCGTAACCGGGGACGACCCCGACCCGGAGGTCGGCAGCGGTGCCCTCGGCGAAGAAGACGTTGTCGAGCACGTCGACCGTCACGCTCTGCCGGTGCAGGATGTCCTGCAGGTCGAGGGTCGTGTCGTCGACCTCGGGCCGGAGCGGCTGGGCGTCGGGGTCGACGGTCACCGTGAGGAACGCCGTGCTCGATCCCCCGCTGCTGTTCGCGACCGTGTAGAGCACCGCGAAGTCACCGCTCGTCGCCGACTTCGGGGGCGTGACGCGGATCTGCTGCTTCCGGAGGACCTTCGCGGTGACGTCCTCGGCGGTCGGCTCGGCCTGCGATACGGTCAGCTGCCCACCCTCTGGGTCGGAGTCGTTCTGCAGGACGCGCACCGTCACCGACCCGCCGGGGCGGATCGTGACGTGGTCGGCCTCGGCCACCGGGTTCGAGGCCTGTTCGGCACGGGGTGCGATGCCGACCCGCACGGTGCCGGTGGCGCGGGCTCCGAGGGCGTCGACGACGGTGTAGGTGAACTCGTCGGTGCCGGCCGAGTAGTCGCCCGCCTCGTAGGTGAGGGCGTCCGAGGCCACGTCGGTGACCGATCCCTTGTCGGGGTTGGACCCCACGCCGACCAGCTGGACGGAGTCGCCGTCCGGGTCGATCCCGTTCAGCGGCACGCTGACCCGCACCGACGACCCGGCGACGACGCGCGCGGTGACGGTCTGCGGGACCGGCGGGTTGTTCGTGGCGGCGTCGCGCTCGCGCACCGAGATCGACACCGCGGCGTCGGCGTACTGGCCGTCCGGCCCGGCGACGCGGTAGACGGCGGTGTGGTTGCCCGGCGTCTTCGGGGCGAGGTAGCGCAGGTGGTCGCCGGAGGCGAACAGCAGGCCGCCGTCGCCCGGCACGTTCTGCACCAGCTCGGGCTGGAGCGTCAACGGCTCGCCCTCGGGCTGGGTGTCGTTGCCGAGCACGTCGATGTTCGCGACGTCTCCGACGCGCACGGTGGCGGTGTCCGGCTGGGCGACCGGGGGCTGGATGCGGTCGGGCTTCGGGATCTCGACGACGGTGATCGTGCCCGGGGACGACGCCAGGCCGTTCGTCTCCGTGTACCCGAACGACACCGGACCGTCGAGCGGCGCCGTGAGCGTGACGCGGACCGTGTGCTGGTCGAGGATGCTCGCCTGCACACCGCTGCCCCGTGCGGGCCCGTCCAGCGCCGTCACGAGCAGCACACCACCCGCCGGGTCGATGTCGGTCGCGGTGACGTCCGTGTCCTTCGTGGACAGCGTGTTGACGAACACCGTCTTCGGCGTGGTGATCGGCGCCGTCGAGGCATCCGGCGGCGCGAGGACGGTCACCCGGACGATGCCGCTCGAGGTCTTCACGCCGTCCGTCACCGTGTACTCGAGCTGGTGGTCGCCCGCCCGCTCCCCCTGCACCCGGAAGGTCCCTGCGTCGTAGCTCGGGGTGACCGTGAGCCCGGACGCGGACGACACGCTCGTCAGCGTCACGGTGCCGTTGCCACCGCGCACGTGGTCGAGCGGCTCGACCGTGAAGGCCTTGCCGGCGTAGCCGGACACGGGGAACGGATCGGCGCGCAGCGGGACGGCGCCCTGCTTGGCGACCCGTACCGTCACGGCTCCCCGTCCGTCGGCGCGTCCGTCGCTCACGACCAGCTGCACCGACCGCTCACCGGTGCGGCCGCTGTCGTTCCGGAAGTCGAGCAGGCCGTCCGGCGTGGTGGACACCCGGTCGCCGTTCGACGCGGTCGCCGACTCCAGGTACACCGGATCGCCGTCCGGGTCGACCCAGTCGCCGAGGACGTTCGAGACGACGTGCCCGTTCTGGACGACGTCGGCCGAAGTGTCGCGGACCTGTCGCGGGGCCTCGTTCTCGCTGTCGGGGCGCACGCTGATCCGGACGGTCGCGGTGTCCGATCCCCCGTTGCCGTCGGTGATCGTGTACGGGAACGTCACGGTCCCGGTGGCGCGCGACGACAGCGTGACCTGCAGACGTTGACCGTCGCCGACGATCGCGACGCGGCCGGCGGACTTCGAGATGGTGCCGACCTCACTCACGATGATCGGGTCACCGTTCGGGTCGTAGTCGTTGAGCAGGACCGGGAGGCTCGTGGTGCGTCCCGGACGAGCGCCCAGTTCGTCGTCCACCGCAACCGGCGGCTTCTGGTCCTTGTCGACTTCGGGGTCGTCGTCGGAGACCTGCTCCTGCTGCTGGTCGTCGTCCTGCTTGATCAGGTCGGCCCAGTTGTCGATGAGCTGACCGCTCCGGTCGATGGCCCAGGAACGGCCGCTCGTCGGGTCGTTGGCGACGACGGTGGCGCCGTTGTGCAGGATCTGCAGTTCGCTCGTGCCGCCGGTGCTCGCCAGCCGCTGCAACGCGCTGCCGTCACACGTGTCGATCGCCTGTCCGCCTGCCCAGGCCGCGTACGTGCAGGAGCCGTCGACGTAGGGCCGCGCGGCTCGTCCGGACACCTGGAGTGCGGTGGCGTCCACGGTGCCGGAGGCGCTGACGCGGACCAGGCCCGCCGTGCCCGCGACCGTGACCTGGGCGGTGCTGTCGGAGGACCGTTGGAGGGCCGGCGACGACCCGACCCGGTCGCCGAGCTCGACCGTGCGGCCGTCGACCGACAGGGCACCGCTCGTGCGGTCGAGCACGGCAAGGTGCCCGTCGAACGTGGCGACCTGGAAGTCGTCGCCCCGGTCCATGTCGACCTTCCACCGTTCGGCGACAGTGAGGGTCGCGCCGACGTCGACCAACGACGCCGTCCCGGTCTTCGCGGAGTAGACCGCGACGTGGCCGTCGGAGGCGTCGAAGACGGTGTCGGCGCCCAGGGTCAGGTCTGCCTTGGCCGACGCGTCGAACTCGGCGAGGTCGCTCGCGGGGGTCGCCCAGAGCTCGCCTGTGTCCGCGTTGCCGACGACCGCGGTGTCGCCCGCGAAGAAGACCTGCGGCGTCCCCGCCGGCAGCGTGATCGCGTCACCCACGGTGGCGTCGGCGACGTCGACCCGGGCGACCGTGCCCTTGGTCTCGTCGACGCTGTAGACGGTGGAGCCGCGCTGGAGCACGGACAGGTCGTCGCTGGCCGTCTCGACCGCGGTGTTCAACTGCAGGATGCCGGTGTTCGCCCGGCCGACCGCGCCGTACTCGGCCGACGGCACCCACACGGTGCCGTCGCCGAGGTCGACACGTTGTGTGTGGTACCCGGTGGAGACGATGGCGGTGGTCGCGACGACGGCGGCGACGAGCACCGAGGCACCGGTGGTGACGGCGGCGGAGCGGTGCTTGGCGAGGAGTGCCCGGATCACCCGGCGCTCCCGATCGTCGCGCACTTCTGCGCGCTCGCCGCGCCCGTCTTGCCGTCACGGTTCACGGCGACGGCGATGCACTCCTCGTCGCCCCGCTCGCCGGAGACGACGAACGTCGTGCCGGTCTGCTGACTCGAGGACCCGTCGGACGAGATGACGTACGTGTCGCCGCTGCGCAGCCCCGGGTCGGTCCAGCTGAAGGACACGGACTGCGGCGACGGCTCGGCACGGACCTCGTCCACGACCGGGATGGCCCCGGCGCCGAGCCGACCGACGACCACGACCGTGGCGATCGCGAGGGCGGCGACCACGACGACGGCGAGGGACGTCGCCCACACCAGGGTCGAACGGGTCCGGCGCCGGGCACGGGTCACGGACCCCGTGCGGTGCACGGTGCCGACGCTGTGCGAACCGCCGGCCACGACCCCGCCCTGCACCGCGCGGCGGGTGCGACGACGCCCGCCGACCCGGGTGGGTGGCTGCAGCTCACGGATCACGGTGCGGTCACCGTGCGGGGTCGGCGTCGAGATCGCCCAGGCCTCGACAGCAACGTCGGCGGACGTCTGCGGGATGCCGAGCTCGGCCTCGACCTGCTGGAACCCACGCACGAGTTCGATCACCGTCGCGGGACGTCCCTGCGGCTTCCGGGACAGCGCCGTCGCGAGCAGGCGCTCGAGCGAGGGCGGCACGTCGGTGCGACCGGTGGGCTTCACGCCGCCCTTGTCGATCCGGTGCATCAGGTCGTTCGCACCGTTCTTGCCGCCGCGGACCTCGAACGGGCTGCGCCCGGCGAGGAGCGAGTACACGGTCGCCGCGAGCGAGTACACCTCCGACTGGATGGTGCCGCGCGACTCGTCGATCAGGACCTCGGGCGCGGACCACGGGATCGACATGCCGATCGGCTCGTCCGGGTCGGTGCCCCCGATCGTCGCGGCGATGCCGAAGTCGGAGAGCACGGGGTTGCCGTAGGCCGTCAGCAGGATGTTCGACGGCTTGATGTCGCGGTGCAGCACGCCCTCACGGTGTGCGGTCTCGAGCGCCGAACCGATGCGGATGCCGATCGACAGCACCTCGGACACGGGGATCGGTTCGCGACGGTAGCGCTCGCTGAGGGACGAGGAGCAGAGCTCCATGACCAGGTAGGGACGTCCGTCAGCAGCGACGCTGGCCTGGAAGACGGTGAGGATCGACGGGTGCGTGCTGAGCCGGGCCATCAGGTTGGCCTCGGCCTGGAACATCTGGCGGACGCGGTCGTCGACGACCTCGTCCAGCAGCACCTTCACCGCGACCTGTCGTCGGGGCATGTCCTGCTCGTAGAGGAAGACGTCGGCGAAGCCACCGGACCCGAGGACGTGCACAGGACTGAAACCGCCGATCACGGGCGGGTCGGACGGCAGGCGTCTCGCCATCGTCCTCTCCTCCCCCGGCCGAGCGGCCAGCTCTCTCGACGTGGCCATGTCATTGTACGAAGCGTGGGTGACCGACATTCCGCACGCCGATCCCCCACAGCTCGACGTGTTCCCCCAGTTCGGGGGCCAGCTAGTGCCGCGGCAGCGTGTCCTCGAGGTCGCCGTCGTCCGGTGCGGCATCGACCTGCAGCACCACGACGGTGACGTTGTCACGCCCGCCTGCCACGACGGCGTCGCCGACCAGGCGCTCCGCAAGGTCCTGCGCGCCCGGCTCACGTGCCGCGATGCGTGCGATGCCGGCGTCGCCGAGTTCCTTGGTCAGCCCGTCGGAGCAGACGATGTAGCGGTCACCGGCCCGCAGGGGCAGGGTCCACCAGTCCGGCGCCGGCGGTTCGCCGAAGCCGACCGCTCGCGTGATGACGTTGCTGTCCGGGTGCTGTTCGGCGTCCTCGGCACGCAGCAGGCCGGCGTCCACCATCTCCTGCACCACCGAGTGGTCGACGGTGACGCGGCGGAGCACGCCGTCCTCGATGCGGTAGGTGCGGGAGTCGCCGACGTTGAACACGAGCGCCGCGGGCTGCCCGAGCGACGCCACGAGCGCGATACCGGTGACCGTGGTGCCCGCGCCGATGGCGTTGCCACCGGCCGCACGCTCGATGTCGGCGGTCGCGAGGAGCAGTGCACGCTGGATGCCCTGGCGCGTGGTGAACGGCTCGGCCGTCACCTGTTCGAGCCGACGCACGACCGCGTCGCTGGCGCGGTCGCCCGCGAGGTGCCCGCCCATGCCGTCGGCGACGACGAAGAACGGCGCGCCCACGATGTAGCTGTCCTCGTTGTGGTCACGCCGTCGACCGACGTCGGTCGCGGCTCCCCACGAGAGCGTCAGGGTGGCGCCGTCGGCACCGGGGACGTCGATGGCGTGCGCAGTGGCTGCTCGGCCGAGTTCGGTCACGTGTCAGGATCGCTCTCTGGTGGGTCGGGGCGTGCCGTGTGCTGTCTGATCGGAGGGCCACGGGGGAACCGGAGGCAGCCCCTCTGCCGTCGGTGCGACCCGGAGGTACGGCGAGAGGACCTCGATGGCGTTGCCGTCACCGATCTCGACTACCGTACCCGTCAGCGCGACGATCGACGCACCCGATGCCATGCGGTACGCGGGCGCGCCGGCCGGGCGGACGACCGTGCCGTTCGTGGACCGGAGGTCCTGCACGACGACGGCTTCGCCCTCGGCGTGCATCCGGACGTGGGACGACGACACCTGGCCGTACGCCGACCGCACGGTCACGAGTTCGGGCTGCGGGCCACGGGTGACCCGCGGCAGCGACGGCCGTCTGCCGATGACCACGGGGTGGTCGAGACGGAAGGTGCGGTCGCCGATGCGGATCGAGGGCACGCGTGCCGTGGGGGCGGCGGGTACCGCCGGGACGGACGGGAGGCCCGGTGCAGCACCCACGAACGGGCTCGCTCCGGCGCCGGGTCGCGCCGGCACCCGGACGACGGTGTCGTCCGGATCGACGTCGACCACGGCTGGCGGTGGCTGACCGGGTGCCCCGGGCCCGGGCCGGATGACCGTGTCACCGAGGACCCCGTCGTCGGACCCGGGGTCGGGATCGGGGTCGGGACCGGGGACGACGGGAGCTGCGCCGCGGATGACGGTGTCGTCGATGGCGTCCGCCGTCCGGTCGCCCAGCGATCGTCGGGGTCGCGGGATGACGGTGTCCTCGATGTCGTCGTCGCGCAACCGGAGCCCTCCCAGTGTGGTCCCCACCACCGTAGACGATCCGGTCGACCCCACGTCATCGACGCTCCCACGACGGCCCGCTGCCCGCGACGACCGAGCGCAGGACGAGGCCGGCGAGCGGGTCGTCCGCGCGGGTCTCGAGAGCGTACCGCGCACGCGTCTCCGCCCGGGCCCACGACCCGAGCGCCCACGCGCACCAGGCACCGAGCGACAGGGCACCGGCCGCGCCCGACGATCCATCGAACGGGCCGTCCTGCGCCCGCCACACCCGCCACGCTTCGGCGCACCGGTCGCCGGCGACCCGCACGCGGGCCCGATCGGGAGCCGGGCCGAAACCATGGAGCGCGGGCGGAGTCGGGTCCGCGAAGGGGTCGAACACCCGGATCGAACGGGGATCCGGCGTGCCCTGCGCCGCGATGAACGGCACCAGGGCCATCCGGGGCGCGAGTGCGCCGCACGCCGTCACCACGGCCGTCGCAGCGGCCGTCGACAGGACGGCGCGGCCGGGCGCGACCAGCGCGGCCGCTGCAGCAGGGAGGGTGACCGCCGCGGCGATCTCGCGAGGGAAACGGACTGCGGAGCCGGGACCGGACTGTGCCGTGAGAGGGATCATGCACGCCATCGAAACGTGCCGCGGGCCTCCAGGCAGGGGCGCCCCGACCATCTGTGGACCGGAGCGACCCCGCTCACGCCTGTGGAGGACGGGCCGACCCAGCACCCGCTCAGGCCGCGACCGGCTCCAGGCTCTCAGCGACCAGGTCCCAGCTGCCCTCGTTGCGCTCGACGACCACGCCGTTCGCGGCCGCCCAACGCACCAGGTCGTCCATGCTGCCGATGCGCGCGCCGGTGCGGGCGAGCAGCGCCACCAGGCGGCCCTTCGCGGTCTTGTTCCAGTGGTTCAGTGCACGACGACGGCCGGAGCCGTCGACGCTCACCACCCGTGGTGCCACCGCCCCAGACACGGGCCCGAGCTGCCGGTACCCCTCGGACCGCAGGTCGAGCACCAGGCCGTCCGCACGGGTCAGCAGGGAGCGGGTCGACACCGCGGGCCAGTGCGCTGCCAACCGGATCGACCCGAGCCGGGAGTCGTGCGAGAGCCGGTACGCCGGGATCGGGTCACCGGCACCGATCGGCCCGAACATCGCGGACTGCACGATCACGTGCTCCGCCCACCACGCACGGGTCGCCACATCCGCGTCCTGCGCGCCCAACGGGTCGTACAGGACCCCGGTGTACCGCTCGATCGCGGGCATGGTGCCCGAGGTGTCGAGCTCCAGGTTCCGGAGCCGCTCGGCGATCGACTTCGGACCGAGTTTGAGCGCCGTCCTGGCCGAGGACTCCTCGGAACTGACGAAGCGGGCCGCGGTCATCACCGCGGCCCGCTCATCGGCCAGTTCCGGGAACGAGAGCGCACGCAGATCGAGCGTGCGGCTCGTGTCCCCGCCCTCCCGCTTCGTCTCCGAAGGCGGGAGCAGGACGGTCAGTCCGGTCAGGACGCCAGCGCGGCCTGCCGCGCGACGATCGTCACCGTGTCGTGCTCGACCGACAGGAAGCCGTCCTCGGCGTCGACCGCGACGGTCGACCCATCGGCCCGCGTGATGCGGACCTGACCCTGCGCCAGGATCGCGAGCATCGGCTCGTGTCCGGCGAGGATGCCGATCTGGCCCTCTGTCGTCCGTGCGACGACCATGGTGGTGTCGCCCGACCAGACCTCACGGTCGGCCGAGACGACGCTCACGCTGAGACCCGCCATGTCAGCGGTTCTCCTTCTGGATCTGAGCCCACTTCTCTTCCACGTCGTTGATGCCACCGACGTTGAAGAACGCCTGGGTCGCAACGTGGTCGAACTCGCCGTCGGCGATGGCACGGAAGGACTCGATGGTGTCCTTGAGCGGCACCGTGGATCCCTCGACACCCGTGAACTTCTTCGCCATGTAGGTGTTCTGCGAGAGGAACTGCTGGATACGACGAGCGCGCTCGACCGTGATCTTGTCCTCTTCGGAGAGCTCGTCGACACCGAGGATGGCGATGATCTCCTGCAGTTCCTTGTTCTTCTGGAGGATCTGCTTGACGCGCGTGGCCGTCTCGTAGTGGTCGGCACCCAGGTACCGCGGGTCCATGATGCGCGACGTCGACGCCAGCGGGTCGATCGCGGGGTACAGACCCTGCGAAGCGATCTCACGGGAGAGCTCGGTCGTCGCGTCGAGGTGCGCGAACGTGGTGGCCGGAGCCGGGTCGGTGTAGTCGTCAGCCGGCACGTAGATCGCCTGCAGCGAGGTGATCGAGTGACCGCGCGTCGAGGTGATGCGCTCCTGGAGCACACCCATCTCGTCGGCGAGGTTGGGCTGGTAACCCACGGCGGACGGCATGCGGCCGAGCAGCGTCGAGACCTCGGAGCCGGCCTGCGTGAAGCGGAAGATGTTGTCGATGAAGAGGAGCACGTCCTGCTTCTGGACATCGCGGAAGTACTCCGCCATCGTCAGCGCCGACAGGGCCACGCGCAGACGCGTTCCCGGCGGCTCGTCCATCTGGCCGAACACGAGGGCCGTCTTGTCGAAGACACCCGCCTCTTCCATCTCACCGATGAGGTCGTTGCCCTCACGGGTGCGCTCACCGACCCCGGCGAACACCGACACACCGCCGTGGTCCTGCGCAACGCGCTGGATCATCTCCTGGATGAGGACGGTCTTGCCGACGCCCGCACCACCGAAGAGGCCGATCTTGCCACCCTGCACGTACGGGGTGAGGAGGTCGATGGACTTGATGCCGGTCTCGAACATCGAGGTCTTGGACTCGAGCTGGTCGAAGGCCGGAGCCTTGCGGTGGATCGGCCAGCGCTCGGTGATCTCGAGCTTCTCGTCCGTGTTGAGCACGTTCCCGAGGACGTCGAAGACCTTGCCCTTGGTGACGTCGCCGACGGGGACCGAGATCGGAGCGCCCGAGTCACGGACCTCCTGGCCACGGACCAGGCCGTCGGTCGGCTTCAGGGAGATGGCACGGACGAGGTCGTCGCCGAGGTGCTGCGCGACCTCGAGGCCGATCTCCTGCGACGAGTCACCGATGGTGATGGTCGTGAACAGGAGGTTGTACATCTCCGGGATTGCGTCGTGGGGGAACTCGATGTCGACGACGGGGCCCGTGACACGGGCGATCCGGCCGACACCGGGCGCCGACGACGTCTCGACCGCGGTGGTTGCGGTGTCGGTCATGGCTGGTGCCTTCCTGAGGGTGGGTATCTGTCCGCGAACGACGCGGACTACTTCTTCTTCGACGAGAGGGCGTCGGCGCCGCCGACGATCTCGGAGATCTGCTGGGTGATCTCCGCCTGACGCGCGTTGTTCGCGAGTCGGGTGAAGTCACGGATCAGCGAGTCGGCGTTGTCGCTGGCCGCCTTCATCGCCTTCTGACGCGCGGCGTGCTCGGAAGCAGCCGACTGCAGCATGGCGTTGAAGATGCGGCTCTCGATGTAGACCGGGAGCAGCGAGTCGAGCACCGCGTCGGCGTCCGGCTCGAACTCGTAGAGCGGCAGGGGCTCGTTGCCCTCGGGCTCGTCGATGCCCTCGACGACCTCGAGGGGCAGCAGGCGAACGACCTGCGGCTCCTGGGTCGCCAGGCTGATGAACCGGTTGAACACGATGTGGATCTCGTCCACACCGCCGTCAGCGGTGTCCTGGAGGAACTTCGCCACGACGGCGTCGCCGATCTCCTTGGCCGTCGAGAACTCCGGCTGGTCGGTGTTGCCGACCCACTGCTGCTCGGACGGACGCTCACGGAACGCGAAGTACCCGACGGACTTGCGGCCGACCAGGTAGTAGACGACGTCCTTGCCCTCGCTGCGGAGCAGGGAGGCTAGCTCCTCGCCCTGCTTGAGGACGTTCGTGCTGAACGCGCCGTTCAGGCCGCGGTCCGAGGTGAAGAGCACGACGGCTGCACGGGTCGACGACTCCGGCTCGGTGGTCAGCACGTGGTCGACGTTCGAGAACGTCGCCACGGCCGACACCGCACGCGTGACGGCCCGCGAGTACGGACCGGACGCAGCCATGCGGGCCTGCGCCTTCTGGATCCGCGACGCCGAGATCAGCTCCATGGCGCGGGTGACCTTCTTCGTGGTCTTCGCCGACTTGATCCGCTGGCGGTAGACCCGGACCTGCGCTGCCATCTAGCGACGACCCTTGACGATCTGCTCCTGGTCGACGTCCTCGGCGTCAGCCGCGTCGAACTGCTCGGAGCCGAGGGTCTTGCCGTCGCTCGTCTGGAAGCTCTTCGTGAACTCGTCGATCTGCTTGTCCATCTCGGCGACGGTCTCGTCGCTGAGCTGGTTCGTCTCGCGCAGGGTCGTGAGGACGTCGGAGTTGCGACGCAGGTGGTCGAGCAGTTCGGACTCGAAGCGGAGCACGTCCGGCACCGGGACGGTGTCGAGCTTGCCGTTCGTGCCGGCCCAGATCGAGACGACCTGCTCCTCGACCGGGTACGGCGAGTACTGCGGCTGCTTGAGGAGCTCGGTCAGACGTGCACCGCGCTCCAGCTGACGACGCGACGCCTGGTCGAGGTCGGACGCGAACATCGCGAACGCCTCGAGCGAGCGGTACTGCGCCAGCTCGAGCTTCAGCGTGCCGGAGACCTTCTTGATCGACTTCACCTGGGCGTCACCACCGACGCGGGACACCGAGATGCCCACGTCGACGGCCGGACGCTGGTTCGCGTTGAAGAGGTCCGACTGCAGGAAGATCTGACCGTCGGTGATGGAGATGACGTTGGTCGGGATGTACGCCGAGACGTCGTTCGCCTTGGTCTCGATGATCGGGAGGCCCGTCATCGAACCGGCGCCGAGCTCGTCGGACAGCTTCGCGCAACGCTCCAGCAGACGGGAGTGCAGGTAGAAGACGTCACCCGGGTAGGCCTCGCGGCCCGGCGGACGACGCAGGAGGAGCGACACCGCACGGTAGGCCTCGGCCTGCTTGGACAGGTCGTCGAAGATGATGAGGACGTGCTTGCCCTGGTACATCCAGTGCTGGCCGATGGCCGAACCGGTATACGGGGCGAGGTACTTGAAGCCGGCCGGGTCAGAGGCCGGGGCGGCGACGATGGTGGTGTACTCCATCGCGCCGGCGTCCTCGAGCGCACCCTTGACCGAGGCGATCGTGGAGCCCTTCTGACCGATGGCGACGTAGATGCAGCGGACCTGCTTCTCCTCGTCGCCGGACTCCCAGTTGGCCTTCTGGTTGATGATCGTGTCGATCGCGATGGCCGTCTTGCCGGTCTGGCGGTCGCCGATGATCAGCTGACGCTGACCACGGCCGACGGGGATCATCGCGTCGATCGCCTTGATGCCGGTCTGCAGCGGCTGGTGGACCGACTTGCGGGCCATGACGCCGGGGGCCTGGAGCTCGAGGGCACGACGGCCCTCTGCGGCGATCTCGCCGAGACCGTCGATCGGGGCGCCGAGCGGGTCGACGACGCGACCGAGGAAGGCGTCGCCGACGGGGGCGGAGAGGACCTCACCCGTGCGGGTGACCTCCATGCCCTCCTCGATGCCGCCGAACTCGCCGAGCACGATGGCGCCGATCTCGTCTTCGTCGAGGTTCTGCGCGAGGCCGAGCGTGCCGTCCTGGAAGCGGATGAGCTCGTTCGCCATGACGCCGGGGAGACCCTCGACGTGGGCGATGCCGTCACCGGCGTCGGTGACGTGCCCGACCTCGGCCGTGGAGGCCTTCGTCGGCTCGTAGTTCGAGACGAAGTCCTTCAGGGCATCACGGATCTCATCGGGGCTGATGGTGATGTCTGCCATGGGATTTTCCTTGTGGTTTTCCGGGGCCCTTCGGCTCCGAGAGGGTGACGCTGCCGGACTCGGCAGTTCCCGTTGTGGACTTGGGGAGGAGCGGCTTCGACCGTACGCCTAGCCGGCGAGCTGGAGCCGGAGCTCCGAGAGTCGCGTGGACACGGTGCCGTCGATGACGTCGCCGCCGATCTGCACCCGGACCCCGCCGACGACCGTGGGGTCGACGACCTGGTTGATGCTGATGTCCTTGCCGTACCGCTCGGACAGACCGCGTGTGACGCGGGCCGACTGTGCGGGGGTCAGTGGCGTTGCCGTGACGACAGTCGCGACGAGCTTGCCGGCCTGCTCGGCCACGATGCGCGAGGCATCACGGACGATCTCACCGATGCGGCGGCCGCGGGGCTGCTGCACCAGGGCCGAGACGATCGTGATCGTCTGCTCCGATGCCTTGGCACCGAGGAGCCGCTCGACGAGCGCGCCCTTCTGTTCGGGGCTGCCGAGCTTGGTGCCGAGCGCCAGCTCGAGGGCGGCGTCCGACCGGACGGCGGTCTCGAAGGCGAACAGCTCCGACTCGATCGACGAGTCCGGACCCGCGGTGGCGGCGACGGCGCGGATGCCCGCGTCCTCGATGCCGGCGAGCAGGTCCTGCTGCGAGGACCAGCGCGAGCCGGCCACCGCGGTCAGGACCGCACGCGTCGCGTCCGACTGTCCGGCGAAGACACGATCGATGAGGACCTTCTTGCCGGCCGGGTCGGCCGTGGGGTCGGACAGCAGCCCGAGCAGCTGCGGCGCACCGGCGATCGCACGCCCGGAGGCGAGGATCTCGGCACCCGCGGCCAGGCCGGCGCTCGGACCGAGGTCCGACAGCACCGCCCTGGTGGACGCGAGTGCTTCCCTGGTAGCGCTGCGCATGCTCAGTGCTCCCCCGTCTTCGTGGCCTGCGAGGCCTCGAGGTCGGCGAGGAAGCGGTCGACCACTGCGGTCGACTTGGCGTCGTCCTTGAGGGACTCACCGATCACACCGGACGCGAGGTCCAGCGCGAGGGTGCCCACTTCGGACCGGAGCGCCTGAACGGCGCTCTGACGCTCGGCCTCGATCTGCGCCTGGGCGTTGGCCGTGATGCGTGCTGCATCGGCGGCCGCCTGCTCGCGGACCTCGTTGCCGATCGCCGTGGCGTCGGCGCGGGCCTGCTCACGGATACGCGATGCCTCGGCACGTGCATCGGCGAGCTGCTTGTTGTACTCGTCGAGCGCGGCGGCGGCCTGCTCCTGAGCGGCCTCGGCCTTCTTGATGCCGCCCTCGATGGCCTCGGTGCGCTCATCGAGCATCTTCGTGATGCGCGGCGTGACGACACGCCACATCACCACGAAGATGATGACGAATGCGAGCGCCGACCACACGATGTCGTACAGCGGCGGGATCAGCGGGTTGTGCGCTTCCTCCGCTGCGATGATGAGTGCGTTCTGCATCGAGGAACCTTAGTTGGTGAAGATGAAGTACGTGGCGATACCGATGAAGGCCAGGGCCTCGGTGAAGGCGATACCGATGTACATGAGGGTCGTCAGGCGGCCCTGGAGCTCGGGCTGGCGAGCGACGGACTCGATCGTCTTGCCGACGACGATGCCGACGCCGATGGCCGGGCCGATCGCTGCGAGGCCGTAGCCAACCGTCGCGATGTTGCCGTTGATCTCCGCGAGAACGGTCGTTGCGTCCACGTGTTTTCCTTTCGAGGTGCGGGTCCGACGGTCGCCGGTCCCGTAGGGGGTCAGTGAGGAATCAGTGCTCGTCGGCCAGCGCCAGCTGGATGTAGACGGCGGTGAGGAGCATGAAGACGTAGGCCTGCAGCAGCGCGACGAGGATCTCGAAGAAGCTGAACGCGATGCCGAACGCGATGGTCCCGACGCCGAAGGCCTTGAAGCCGAGCGATGCGTCGAAGAAGAAGAACTGCGTGGCCGAGAAGAACAGCACGAGGAGCAGGTGCCCCACGACCATGTTCATCAGGAGTCGCAGCGTCAGCGTGACGGGACGGAGCACGAAGGTCGAGACGAGCTCGATCGGCGTCACGATGATGTACAGCGGCCACGGCACCCCGGGCGGGAAGAGCGAGTTCTTGAGGAACGTGCCCGGGTGCTTGCGGAGGCCGGCGTAGATGAAGGCGAGGTACGCGACGATCGCCAGGATCATCGGCATCGCGATGCGGCTGGTGCCGGCGAGGTTCATGCCCGGGATCAGACCCGTCAGGTTCATGAACAGCACGCCGAAGAAGATCGTCGCCAGGAGCGGCAGGAAGCGCTTGCCGTCCTTCTCTCCGAGGTTGTCGAAGGTGTTGCGACGGACGACGTCGAACGCGTACTCGATGAACGCCTGACCGCGGTTCGGCACGAGCTTCAGTGCACGGGTGCCCACGAACGCGAACACCAGGAGCACGGCGACGGCGAAGAAGCGGATGAGGACGACCCGATCGATCTCGAACGGCGTCCCTGCCCACAGAAGAGCATCGGGGAAGAACTCGTTGATCGACGGACCATGGAACTCGGCGGCCTTGCTGCTCCCCGCCGCGACGGTGTCAACCGCAGCGGAGAGGGACAGGGGAAGAGCGTGGGATAGCAGCGCTGTCTCCTGTGTCGGCGCGCGCACATCATGGCACGCGATGGTGGACGTTGTGGAGGCTTGTCCGCCCGAGCGGGGCTCCGGAAGCGGACGTCGAGAAGCCTATCAGGTGCGAGAGGCTTCCCGGCTTCTCAGTTGGGCGGGGTCGTGTTCCCAGCGTCTGCGGAGCCGGCGCCCTCGTCGCCCGGCAGGCGGACGCCGATCGGGATGCGGGCCTTCGCGACGGCGACGACGTCGATCACCAGGGAGCCGACGACCCCCGCGATGATCACGATCGCCAGCACCGGGAAGTCGACCCAGTCGCGGTCCTTGAGCAGGACCAGCAGCACGATGAAGACGATGAACTTGAGCAGCCAGGTGCCCATCACGATGCCGAAGAAGGCACCGGAGATCATCTGGCCCTTCGAGACGCGCAGCGCGACGAGGACACTGACCGCGGTGAGCCCGAGGAACACGACGCTCAGCACGGCGCCGAGCAGTCCCCCGACCAGCCCGGGACCGTCCGCGACGAGGAACCCGACGAGTCCGCCGACCACCGCCAGGGCGACGGCGAGGACCGCTCCCCAGGTGATGATGCGGCGGAACACCGGCCGGACGTGGTCGAGCGCGTTCGGTGCGGTCACGTGAGGTCTCCAGGGATCGTGCGGTCGTTGGCGGCCCGGTCGAGCGGGTCGAGGCTTGCGTCCACCACGGCGGCGGAGCGGTTGGCGGTCTGGGCAGCGATCTCGGTGCGTTTCCGGCCGAGCGGCGCGAACGTGGCGACGGCACAGACGGTGAAGCCGACGGACACGAAGACGACCACCCAGTACCAGTCCACGAAGAGGAACAGCAGACACCCGAAGGCGACGGTCGCGGTCCACGCGTAGAAGATCAGCACCGCGTGGAAGTGCGAGTGCCCCATGTCGAGCAGGCGGTGGTGCAGGTGTTTCCGGTCGGCCGAGAACGGCGACTTGCCCGCGCTGAGTCGGCGGGTGACCGCGAGACCGAAGTCCAGGATCGGCACGATCAGGATCGCGAACGGCAGCAGGATCGGGATGAACGCCGGCAGCAGCGCCTGGCGTGTCTGCACCGCCGCCGGGTCGATGTTGCCCGTGACCGAGACCGCGCTGGTGGCCATCAGGAACCCGACGAGCAGCGCGCCGGCGTCACCCATGAAGAGCTTGGCGGGGTGCCAGTTCAGGATGAGGAAGCCGAAGCAAGCTCCGACGAGGACCGCGGTGAGCAGCGAGGGCAGGTTGAAGAAGAACTCGGTCTGCACGACCACGCGGTTGATGAAGAACGTGTAGAGGAAGAACACCCCACCGGCGATGATCGCGACGCCGGCCACCAGGCCGTCGAGCCCGTCGATGAAGTTCACCGCGTTCATCACGAGCACCACCGCCAGCACGGTGAAGATCAGGCTCATGTACGACGAGCCGACGCCCAGTGTGTTGCCGATCGGGAGCGACACGATCGCGACGCCCTGCCAGGCGAGGATGCCCGCCGCGATGATCTGCCCAGCGAGCTTCGTCATCCAGTCGAGGTCCCAGATGTCGTCCGCGACGCCGAGGACCACGATGATGGTCGCTCCCCCGAGCACCGCGAGCACGCGGCCGGGTTCGGAGAACACGAGCCGGAAGTAGTCGGTCCCCGCGATCGACGGGAACAGGAACCAGGCCGCGAGCAGCGAGACGATGACGCCGATGTACATCGCGATGCCACCGAGCCGCGGCGTCGGCGTCCGGTGCACGTCCCGCTCGCGGACCTGCGGGTACCACTTGTACTTCAGCCCGAGCTTCCAGACGATCAGGCTCATCCCGAAGCTCACGACCGCGGCGATGGCCCCCGCGAGCAGGTAGTACTTCATGTGACGAGGTCGGCTCCGACGACCCGGGTGATCTCCTCGTCGGGGATCACCCCGTGCCGGACGATGCGGAGCTTCCCGCCGTCCGACAGCCCGGTGGCGTCGACGATGGTCGACCCGGTGCTGGCCTCGAAGCCGTCGTGCACCTCGACGGGCCCGCCGTCCAGGTAGATCGCGACGCTGTCACCGAGCATGCGCTCGGCGGCGTCGACGTCCATCGCGGCCGGGTCGCCCGTGGAGTTCGCGGACGAGACCGCGAGGGGTCCGACCTCCTGCAGCAGCTCGAGGGCGATCCGCGAGTCCGGCATCCGCAGCGCGACCGTGCCGCGCGTCTCGCCGAGGTCCCAGTCGAGCGACGGCTGTGCGTGCAGGATGACGGTCAGCCCGCCCGGCCAGAACTCGGCCACCAGGTCGCGCACCGGCTGCGGGACCTCGCTGGCGAGGGCGTCGAGCGTGGGCGGACCGGGGATGAGCACGGGCGGCGGCGACTGCCGTGTGCGGCCCTTCGCGTCGAGCAGCCGCTGCACGGCCGTCGCGCTGAAGGCGTCCGCGGCGAGGCCGTAGACGGTGTCGGTGGGGACCACGACGAGCTCTCCGCGTCCGAGGGCGGCACGTGCGAGCCGCATCCCGGTCAGGAGCCCGTCGGAGTCGGTGCAGTCGTATCGGGATGCCATGACTCGACGATGATAGTGCGACACAATGGTGGACATCGTGAACGAGACGCCCGCACCCCCGCTCCTGTTCCTCTTCGACATGGACGACGTCCTGGTCCGGTACGACTGGCAGGTGCGCATGGCCGCACTCTCCGAGTTCACCGGACACGAGTTCCAGGAGCTCCGTCGCCGCTGGTGGGACTGCGGCCACGAGATGCGTGCCGAGGCCGGTGGGTTCGCCGACGGCGACGAGTACCTCGCCGCGTTCGAGCGCGCGATGGAGTGCGACGTCCCCGAGGCCGACTGGGCCCGGATCCGGGGATCCGCCATGACCGAGCTGCCGGAACGCATCGAGGCGGTCCGGATCGCGAGCGAACACGGGCGTGTCGGGCTGCTCACCAACAACGGACCGCTCGCCGGCCGCTGGATCCACGAGTGGGCGCCGTCCCTGCCCGAGGTCTTCGGGGAGCACCTGGACACGTCGAGCAACTTCGGCGCCCGGAAGCCCGAGCCCGAGGTCTTCCAGCGTGCGGTCGCGCACCACGGCGTCCCCGCGGAGCGCACCTTCTTCGCCGACGACATGCCCGAGAACGTCGCGGGTGCGAGGAGCGTCGGCATCCACGCGGTCCTGGTCGAGCACGACACCGACCTGCGGGAGCACGTCCGCGCCTTCGTCGCGGCGCAGCAACAGACGGCGACTCCGGTCGCGTGACGCGGCACCGCACCGGAGGCGCGACTCGCCCCGTCTAGCGGGTCGCGGTGGTCGTGCGGTCGCGCCCCGTCAGGTCGACGTGCGTCTCGGGGGTGCGGAACCCCCGGCGCGCCAGGACCTGCCGGACGCCGGCGCCCTGCGGTTCGGCGTGCTCGATGACCAGGACTCCCCCGGGCACCAGCAACCGCCAGGCCGTCTCGGCAAGTGCCCGGACGGCGTCGAGACCGTCCGGCCCGCCGTAGAGCGCCATCGCCGGGTCGTGGTCGCGGACCTCGGGGTCGATCGGGATCGCGTCGTCCGGCACGTACGGCGGGTTCGACACGACGACGGCCACGGTGCCGTCGAGTTCCGGCAGCGCGTCGGCGAGGTCGCCCTCGACGAGCCGGACCGTCCCGCCGTGGGCGTCGACGTTGCGCCGGGTCCAGGGCAGGGCCTCCGCAGACCGCTCGACGGCGTAGACCACGGCGTTCGGCACCTCGGTGTCCATCGCGATCGCGATCGCACCGCTGCCGGAGCCCAGGTCCACGGCGATCGGCTCGGGGACGGCGGTCGCCCGCAGCGCGTCGATGCCGAACTGCACGACGCCCTCGGTCTCCGGACGGGGCACGAACACGCCCGGTCCGACGGACAGGGTGAGCGCGCGGAAGTACGCCTGCCCGGTGATGTGCTGCAGCGGCTCACGGGTGGCACGGCGGGCGACGGCGTGCCGGAAGCGCTCGACGTGCTCCGGGGCGATGCCGCCACCGATGAGCGCGCGGGCCTGGACGGCACCGCGCGAGGTGTCGGTCGCCCACGCGAGCAGCAGCTCGGCGTCGACCCGGGGGGTCGGGACACCGACGGCGACGAGCGCCGCGGCCGCCTGCTCGAGCAGGCGATCCGCGGCGTACGTGAGGGGCGTGTCGGCGGTGATCCGGGCCTCCAGGCTGGGTGTGCGGTTACGCGTCCTGGTCGCCGATGGCGGCCAGACGTGCCTCTTCGTCCGCCTGGATGGCGGACTGGATGACGGGCTCGAGGGCACCGTTCATCACGCGGTCGAGGTCGTACGCCTTGTAGCCGGTGCGGTGGTCCGCGATCCGGTTCTCCGGGAAGTTGTACGTGCGGATGCGCTCCGAACGGTCCATCCCCCGGATCTGCGACTTGCGCGCATCCGAGGCGATCGCGTCGAGCTCCTCCTGCTGGCGCGCGAGGATGCGTGCACGGAGCACGCGCATGCCGGCCTCGCGGTTCTGCAGCTGCGACTTCTCGTTCTGCATCGCCACCGTGATGCCCGTGGGCAGGTGGGTGATGCGGACCGCGGAGTCCGTCGTGTTCACGGACTGTCCGCCCGGGCCGGAGGACCGGTAGACGTCGATCTTGAGGTCGTTCTGGTTGATCTGGACCTCTTCGGGCTCGTCCACCTCGGGGAACACCAGCACGCCGGTGGTCGAGGTGTGGATGCGCCCCTGCGACTCGGTCTGCGGCACCCGCTGGACGCGGTGCACACCGCCCTCGTACTTCAGGTGGGCCCAGACGCCCTGGGACGGATCGGTCGTGTTCGACTTGATCGCGACCTGGACGTCCTTGTAGCCACCCAGGTCGGACTCGGTGCGCTCGAGGAGCTCGACCTTCCAGCCCTTCGTCTCGGCGTAGTGCGAGTACATGCGCAGCAGATCGGCCGCGAACAGCGCCGATTCCTCGCCGCCCTCGCCGCCCTTGATCTCCATGATGACGTCACGGCCGTCGTCGGGGTCGCGCGGGATGAGCAGCCGGCGAAGACGCTCCTGGCGCTCCGACAGCTGCTCCTCGAGCCCGGGGACCTCGTCCGCGAACGCCGCGTCTTCACGCGCGAGTTCCTGGGCGGCGGCGAGGTCGTCCCCCGCCGCCTGCCAGGCCTCGTACGCGGACTTGATCTGGTTGAGCTCGGCGTACCGCCGGTTCACCTTCTTCGCCCGGGCCGCATCGGCGTGGAGCGCGGGGTCCGACAGCTGCTGCGTCAGGTCCTCGTGTTCCGCCAGCAGCCCCGCTACCGACTCGAACACGCGTTACTCCTGGTGACCGTTGTGGTGGGCGCCGGTCGTGGGGACCGACTTCTGCACCTGCACCAGGAACTCGACGTTCGACTGCGTCTCCTTGAGGTTCCGCAGCACGATCTCGAGGGCCTGCTGCGGGTCGAGCCCGGCGAGGGCGCGGCGCAGACGCCAGGTGATCTTGACCTCGTCGCCGGAGAGCAGCTGCTCCTCGCGACGAGTACCCGAGGCGTTCACGTCGACGGCGGGGAAGATGCGCTTGTCGGCGAGGTGACGGTTCAGGCGGAGCTCCATGTTGCCGGTGCCCTTGAACTCCTCGAAGATGACCTCGTCCATCTTGGAGCCGGTCTCGACGAGCGCGGTCGCGAGGATCGTCAGCGAGCCGCCGTCCTCGATGTTGCGCGCGGCACCGAAGAAGCGCTTCGGCGGGTACAGCGCCGCCGAGTCGACGCCACCGGAGAGCACGCGGCCCGACGGCGGGGTCGACAGGTTGTACGCACGGCCCAGGCGGGTGATCGAGTCGAGCAGCAGCACGACGTCGTGGCCCAGCTCCACCAGGCGCTTCGCACGCTCGATGGCGAGCTCGGCGACGGTGGTGTGGTCCTCGGCGGGACGGTCGAAGGTCGAGGCGATGACCTCGCCCTTCACCGTGCGCTGCATGTCGGTGACCTCTTCGGGCCGCTCGTCGACGAGGACGACCATCAGGTGCGCCTCGGGGTTGTTCTTGGCGACGGCGTTCGCGATGGCCTGCAGCACGACGGTCTTGCCGGCCTTCGGCGGGGACACGATGAGACCGCGCTGGCCCTTGCCGATCGGCGACACGAGGTCGATGATGCGGGTCGACAGCTTGCCCGGCTCCGTCTCGAGGCGCAGGCGCTCGTTCGGGTACAGCGGGGTGAGGTCGTTGAAGTCGACGCGGGCCGCGGCCTCGTCGGCGGACTGGCCGTTGATCGACTCGACGGCGACGAGCGCGTTGTACTTCTGGCGGCTCTGCTGCTCGCCGTCACGCGGCTGCTTGATCGAACCGACGACGGCGTCGCCCTTGCGCAGGTGGTACTTCTTCACCTGGCCGAGGGAGACGTAGACGTCGCTCGGGCCCGGCAGGTACCCGGTGGTGCGGACGAACGCGTAGTTGTCGAGGACGTCGAGGATGCCCGCGATCGGGATCAGGACGTCGTCCTCGGTGACCTCGGGCTCGAAGTCGTCGTTCTGGCCGCCACGGCCGCGCTTGCGGTCGCGCTGGCGACGGCTGCGGCCGCTCTCGGCCTCGTCGGCGTGCTGTTGCTGCTGCTGCTTCTGCTGACCGCTGGTCTGCTGCTTCTGCTGACCGGCGTTCTGCTGCTGCTTCTGGTCGGCCTTGTCGTCCTGCTTGGCCTCGGCCTGCTTCGGCTGGTCGTTCTGCTTCTGGCCGCCGTTCTGCTGGCCGTTCTGCTGCTCGCCGCCGTTCTGCTTCGGCTGGTTCTGCTGGTCGGCGCCGTTCTGCTTCTGCTGGCCGGCGTTCTGGCCGCCGTTCTGCTGGTCGGTGCCGTTCTGCTGCTCGCCGTTCTCGGCGTTCTGCCCACGGCCACGACCGCGACCACGGCTGCGACGACCGCGACGCGAGCCGCCCTCGCCCTGCTCGGAGTTCTGGTCGCCCTGCTCGTTCTGGTCGCCGGACTCGTTCCGGTCCTGATCGACCCGGACGGCGGACGTCGGAGCCTGCTGGCCCTGCTGGGCCGCCTGGCTCGGCTGCTCGGCCTCGGCAGGTGCCGACGCCTGCTGCCCCTGGTCGGTGCCACGTTGCTCGGTGCCACGCTGCTCGGCGTTCCGCTGGCCACGGCCACGGCGCTGCGAGCCGGACTGCGCGGCTTCCTGGGCGTCCTTCTCGGCGCGGACCTGGTCGAGCCCGGCGAGGAGGTCCTCGGTGCCGGTCTGGCCGTGGTTGGTGTGCTCGGCGGCCGAGGTCGGCGCGGCGTTCACGGTGCCACCGGACGACGCGCGGCGCGAACGACGGGCACGGCTCGGGGCTGCCGACTCGGCGGGTGCCTCGGGGTCGGCGACGGGGGCCTCGGCGGCGGGCTGCGCGAGGGCCTCGGCGGGCTCCGGCAGGGTCGGCTGCTCGGTTGCGGCCGGCTCGGCGGGGGTCTCGGCGACGACGGTGGCGGCCGGGGCGGCCGGGGTCTCGTCGACGGGACGCTTGTCCTCGATGGAGGCGATCAGGTCGCCCTTGCGGAGCTTGGAGAGCCCGGTGATGCCGAGCGAGGATGCGATGCGCTGCAGCTCCGGGAGACGGAGGGCACGCAGGTCGCTGGGGATCTCCACCTGGGCGGAGTTGTTGTCGGTCAAGGTCGGTGTTTCCTTTCGAACCGCAGAACGCGGAGAGTTTCCACCGTCCCGGATGCGCAGGGTGAGCATCGACCGCCGTTCAGACGACGGATCGGGATTCGGTGATCAGAAAGAGATGCACACTCGCGCACCGGACCCTGCGACGTCGCAGGAGCTGTCCTGAGGACGAGCGATCCATACGGTTACGCGGGTTCGGCTTCGAGCGCCGAGTGCGCTGCCACTGTAGCACCACCGAGATCGACGGCCAGCATGAGCGGCCGCCAGTCGGATTCGGCGTGTCGCTGCACCAGTTCGGCGGCGGTCAGGCGCTGTGCCGGGTCACTGCCGAGGACGAGCAGGCTCGGCCCGGCGCCGGAGACCACCGCGGCGAGGCCGTGTTGCCGGAGCAACCGGATCAGGGCGTCGGTCTCGGGCATGGCGCTGGCGCGGTACGCCTGGTGCAGCCGGTCCTCCGTCGCGGCGAGCAGCAGCTCGGGGCTCTGGATGAGCGCCGCGACGAGCAGCGCCGAGCGGGAGACGTTGAACGCGGCGTCGGCGTGCGGGACCTGCTCGGGCTGCAGGGAGCGCGCGAGCTTGGTCGAGAGCGTCGAGGTCGGCACGAACACCACCGGGGCGACGCCGCGGTGCACCAGGAGCCGCTTGTAGGCCGGGCCCTCGGCGGTCATCCACGCGATCGTCAGGCCGCCGAAGAGCGCCGGTGCGACGTTGTCCGGGTGGCCCTCCATCTCGGTGGCCAGGGTCAGGAGCGTCGAGGCGTCCAGGTCGACGATGCCCTCGAGCAGCCCACGGGCCGCCATCAGCCCGGCGACGATCGCCGCGGCGGAGGAACCGAGACCGCGGCCGTGCGGGATCGCGTTCGTGGCGTGCAGCTCGAGACCGGGCTGGTCGACACCGGCGTGCTCCAGGCCACGGCGGACCGCGCGGACGACGAGGTTCGTGTCGTCGGTGGCGACCTCACCGGCACCGACGCCCTCGACCGTGACGGTCGCGCCGGGTTCGCGGCGGACGCGCACCACGACCTCGTCGTAGAGCGAGAGCGCGAGGCCGAGCGAGTCGAAACCGGGGCCGAGGTTCGCCGACGTCGCCGGCACCCGGACGCGCACCGCTGATCCGGCCGGCAGCGTACGGACCGCCCGTCCGGCCGGTACAGCACTGCGGGCGGTCATGCCCTCACCCGGTCCGGACGAGCGGTCGGAGATCACTGCTCGCTGACCAGACCGAGCACGTCGGCGATCGACTTCGTGTCGACCGGGACGCTCGTCGGGGTGACCTCGCCGCCGTCCGACGTGCGGAGGGCCCACTGCGGGTCCTTCAGGCCGTGGCCCGTGACCGTGATGACGACCTTCGCGCCCTTCGGCACGACACCCGCGTCGGCACGCTCGAGCAGCCCGGCGACACCGATGGCGGACGCGGGCTCGACGAAGACGCCGACCTCGGCCGACAGGATGCGGTGTGCGGCGAGGATGGCCTCGTCGGTGATGGCCCCGAAGTAGCCGTCGGTCTCCTCTCGTGCCTCGAGCGCGAACTGCCACGAGGCGGGGTTGCCGATGCGGATCGCCGACGCGATGGTGTCGGGGTGCCGGACGACCTCACCGTGCACGATCGGGGCGGAACCGGCGGCCTGGAACCCGAACATGCGGGGCAGCTTGGTGCTGCGGCCGGCGGCGACGTCCTCGCGGTAGCCACGCGAGTACGCGGTGTAGTTACCCGCGTTGCCGACGGGCAGGAAGTGGAAGTCCGGTGCGTCACCGAGGACGTCGACGACCTCGAACGCGGCGGTCTTCTGCCCCTCGATGCGGTCGTTGTTGACGGAGTTGACGAGGTGCACCGGGTAGTTCGCCGCCAGGTCGCGGGCGATGTCGAGGCAGTCGTCGAAGTTGCCCTGCACCTGCAGCAGCTGGGCGTCGTGGGCGACGGCCTGGCTGAGCTTGCCCATGGCGATCTTGCCCTCCGGCACGAGCACCGCGGCGGTGATGCCGGCGTGCGTGGCGTACGCCGCGGCCGAGGCGCTGGTGTTGCCGGTGGAGGCGCAGATGACGGCCTTCGCGCCGTGCTCGACGGCCTTGGAGATCGCCATCGTCATGCCGCGGTCCTTGAACGAACCCGTCGGGTTCATGCCCTCGAACTTCACGTAGACCTCGGCGCCGGTGCGCTCGGAGAGCCGACGAGCCGGGATGAGCGGCGTGCCGCCCTCACCGAGCGTGACGATGGGCGTCGCCTCGGTCACGTCGAGTCGGTCGGCGTACTCGCGCAGGACTCCCTGCCACTGGTGGGCCATCAGGCTTCTCTCTCTGTCCGGTGGGGTGGATCTGGTGGTGGTTCGGCTCGGTGGGCCCGCTGGTCGGCCTGGAGGCCCGTGGTCGCGTCAGCGACCGACGACGCGCAGGACGCTGGTGACGTCCAGGACGACGTCCTCGCCGCGGAGGGCGACGACGGTGTCGGCGAGGTCGGCCTCGCGCGCCAGGTGGGTGCCGATGACGAGCGTCGCGGTCCCCTCGGCGGCGCCGGTGGTGGTCTGCTCGACCGTCTCGACGCTGACGCCGTGCTTCGCGAGCACGCCGGCGACGGTCGACAGCACGCCGGGGGCGTCCGTGACGTGCAGGGTGATCTGGTAGCTCGTGCGGACGGTGCCGATCGGGAACACCGGCAGCTCGGACTGCGTCGACTCGGCGACCCCCGGGCCGCCGATGACGTGTCGGCGGGCAGCGGAGACCAGGTCGCCGAGGACCGCCGAGGCCGTCTCGACACCGCCGGCACCCGCGCCGTAGAACATCAGGTCGCCGGCGGCCTCGGCCTCGACGAACACGGCGTTCTTCGCACCGTGCACGCTCGCGAGCGGGTGCGACTCGGGGACGAGGGCCGGGTAGACGCGGGCGCTGACGCCCTCGCGGCCGTCCTCGTCGGTCAGACGCTCGGCGGACGCCAGGATCTTCACGACGTAGCCGGCCTTGCGGGCGGCGCGGACCTGGTCGATCGTGACGTGCGTGATGCCCTCGCGGTGCACGGCGGCGAGCGGCACCGAGGTGTGGAACGCCAGCGAGGCCAGGATCGCTGCCTTCTGCGCGGCGTCGTAGCCCTCGACGTCGGCGGTCGGGTCGGCCTCGGCGTACCCGAGCTCCGTCGCGGTGGCCAGGGCGTCCTCGAACGTGGAGCCCTTGCGGTCCATCAGGTCGAGGATGAAGTTCGTGGTGCCGTTGACGATGCCCATGATCCGGACGATGCGGTCACCGGCGAGCGAGTCGTGCAGGGGCCGGATGATCGGGATCGCCCCCGCCACGGCGGCCTCGTAGTAGAGCTGCGCGCCGACCTGCTCGGCCGCGGCGAAGAGTTCCGGGCCGTGGGTCGCGAGCAGCGCCTTGTTGCCGGTGACGACGTCCGCGCCGGACTGCAGGGCCTGGAGCACGAGGGTGCGCGCCGGCTCGATGCCGCCGATCAGCTCAACGACGATGTCCGCGCCGAGGATGAGCGATGCCGCGTCCGTGGTGAAGAGCTCCGCCGGCAGGTCGACGTCGCGCTGCGCGTCCACGTCGCGCACGGCGATCCCGACGAGCTCCAGCCCCGCACCGGCGCGCGAGGCCAGCTCGTCGCCGTGCTCGAGGAGCAGCCGCGCGACCTGGGAACCGACCGAGCCGGCCCCGAGCAGCGCGACACGGACGTTGCGGTATTCGATCATCTGGTAGCGGTTCCTGTCGGTGGGGGTGCGCCCTGCGGGGTGGGCGAACCCGGTCGGGTCGGGGGTCAGCGGCCGGTGCCGTCGGCGGGCACGGCGGCGACCCCGGTGTCACGGGCGAGCAGGTCGTCGATCGTCTCGCCCCGCACGAGGATACGGGCTGTGCCGTCCGCGACGGCGACGACCGGCGGACGGCCCACGTGGTTGTAGTTGCTCGACAGCGCCCAGCAGTACGCACCGGTGGCCGCGACGGCCAGCAGGTCGCCCCGCCGCACGTCGCCGGGCAGGTACTCGTCGTCCACCACGACGTCACCGCTCTCACAGTGCTTGCCGACGACTCGGCTCAGCACCGCCGGGGCGTCGGAGGTGCGGGCGAGCCGGGCCGTGTAGTCGGCGCCGTACAGGGCGGGACGGATGTTGTCGCTCATCCCGCCGTCGACGGAGACGTACGTGCGGGTCGCACTGCCGCCGTCGTCGGTCTCGAGCGTGACCGGCTTGATCGTACCGACGCGGTAGAGCGTCACCCCTGGCGGGCCGATGATGTAGCGGCCCGGCTCGACGGCGATGTCCGGCACCGGGATGCCGCGCTCGGCGCAGGCCTCGCCGATGATCGTGGCCAGTGCGTCGGCGACGTCCTCCGGAGCGAAGGCGGAGTCGGCCTCGGTGTAGTCGATGCCCCAGCCGCCGCCGAGGTTCAGCTCGGGCACCGGACCGGAGGCCACGAGCGTCGCGTGCACGTCCATCAGTCGGCGTGCGGCCTCGCGGAAGCCGGCGTCGTCGAAGATCTGCGAACCGATGTGCGAGTGCAGCCCGACGAAGGCGAGCGACGGCTCGGCCCGGACGGCTGCCGCGGCCTCGACGGCTTCGGACAGCGGGATGCCGAACTTCTGGTCCTCGCGAGCGGTCGCCAGGTACTCGTGGGTGGACGCGTGCACCCCGGTGTTGATCCGGATGCGCACCCGCTGCACGACCCCGGCGTCGGCGGCGGCACGGGCGACGCGCCGCACCTCTTCGTGACTGTCGAGCACGATCGTGCCGATGCCGACCTCGACCGCGCGGGCGATCTCGGCGTCGGACTTGTCGTTGCCGTGGAAGCCGAGCCGACCGGGGTCGATGCCGCCGGCCAGGGCGACCGCGAGCTCACCGGCGGTGCAGACGTCGACGCGCAGGTCGGCGTCGGCCATCCACGCGACGACCTGCGTCGTCAGGAAGGCCTTGCCGGCGTAGTAGACGTGCGCGTGGCTGCCGATGCGCTCGAACGCCTCGGCGAACGCGTTCCGCACACGGACGGCGCGGGACTGGACGTCACGCTCGTCGACGACGTACAGGGGCGTGCCGAACTGCGCGACCAGGTCCGTCGCGCTGATGCCGCCGATCGCCAGGGTGCCGTCGTCGGTCCGCGTCGCGGACGCGGGCCAGATGCGGTCCACCAGTTCGGAGGCGTCCGTCGGGAACCGCAGCCGCGGCGGTGCAAGGGGGTTCTCGCTCACGGGACCCGATCCTACCGACGCGAGCCGTGCCTCCCGGGCCGCGTTACGCACCCGTCCGCTCAGCCGCAGCTGCCCACGGTCCGCAGGCCGTCCTCGTTGAGCGGCAGCGCGTCCGCGGTGATCCGGACCGTCGCGTCCGACTTCGACACGTCGAGCGAGCGCACCCGCAGCGGCTCGGGCAGGAACTGCGCGGTGCAGACCTGCACCGGGACGCCGGTGACGCCCGGGATCGAGTCGACCTTGAGGCCGAGGTCGGAGTTCGTGATCCGGACGCTCTCCGGGGTGATCGTGATGCCGCGGCCGTCGTCCTGCGCGACGACGGCACCCTTCGCCGCGTAGGTGATGTCGTAGCCGAGCACCGACGACGACCCCGTCAGTTCGACGCCGCCGTCGACCAGGTTCAGCCGGTCGAACAGCGGGCTGTACTTCGCCAGGTCCTTGACGCTCGACGACGCCAGGGTGACCGTGCCGTCGACGTCGCGGACACCGCCCTTGCCGTCCACCGGGACGTCCTGCGCGGTGACGTCGGCGGCGAGCGGGATGCCGTCGACGGTGAGCTTCGCCGAGGAGATCTCGACGCGGTCGAGCGTGCCGCTGATCAGCTGCGGGATGACGATGCCCTCGGCGTGGGCGTCGACCTCGCCGGTCGTGCCGTCCGGCAGCGACTGCTCGACCTGCTGGGCGATGATCCGGTCGACGACGCCGCGCAGCACGAGCTCGGCGATCACGACGAGGGCTGCGAGCACAACGACGACCACGAGCAGGACGACGGGCCAGCGGCGGCGCGGGGTGGGGCGTTCGGTGGCTGCGGGCATGCGTCCCACCCTGCCAGTCCGGTCTGCGGCGCAGCTGCGGCCCGGCTGCGGCCGGGCTGCGGCCGGGGCTGCAGAACGCCGGTGTTCGCGCTCGACACCCCGGGATGCGGGTGTTCGGTGCGCGAACACCGGTGTTCTGCGGGAAGCGCGACCGCTACATGCGGGAGGGAGCCGACACGCCGAGCAGGCCGAGGCCGTTCCGGACGACCTGGCCGGTGGCGTCGTTCAGCCACAGGCGCGTGCGGTGCAGGTCGGTCACGGGCTCGTCGCCGAGGGGCGTGACACGGCAGGAGTCGTACCAGCGGTGGTACAGGCCGGCGAGCTGTTCGATGTACCGCGCGATGCGGTGCGGCTCGCGCAGTTCGGCGGCGTGCCGGACCACTCGCGGGTACTCGGCGAGGGCTCCGAGGAGCGCGCTCTCGGACTCGTGGGTCAGCAGCGAGGCGTCGAACACGGACCGGTCGACCCCGGCGGCCGCGGCGTTCCGGGCCACCGACTGGGTGCGGGCGTGGGCGTACTGCACGTAGAAGACGGGGTTGTCGTTCGTGCGCTTCGTGAGCAGGTCGAGGTCGATGTCGATCGCGGTGTCGCTGGCGAAGCGGACCAGGGCGTACCGGCCGGCGTCGACACCGACGGCGTCGACGAGGTCCTCCATCGTGACGATGGTGCCGTTGCGCTTCGACATGCGCATCGGTTCGCCGTCCTTGAGCAGGTTCACCATCTGCCCGATCAGGATCTCGAGGTTCTTGCCCGGCTCGTCCCCGAACGCGGCGCACATCGCCATCATGCGGCCGACGTAGCCGTGGTGGTCGGCACCGAGCATGATCAGGTTCCGCTCGAACCCGCGCTCGCGCTTGTCGAGGTAGTACGCCAGGTCGCCGGCGATGTACGCGGGCTCGCCGTCCGACTTGATGACGACGCGGTCGCGGTCGTCGCCGAAGTCGGTCGTGCGGAGCCACTCGGCGCCCTCGGCCTCGTACATCACGCCGGCCGACCGCAGCCGGGCGATGGCACGCTCGACGGCCTTCGACTCGTGCAGGGCGTTCTCGTGGAAGTAGACGTCGAAGTCGACGCCGAAGTCGTGCAGCGACGACTTGATGTCGGCGAACATGAAGTCGACGCCCTCGCGACGGAAGAGCTCCTGCGCCTCGTCGCGCGGCAGGTCGCGAACGTCGATGCCCGGCTCGAGGGTCGCGATGACCCGTGCCGCGATCTCGGCGATGTAGGCACCGCCGTAGCCGTCCTCGGGCGTGGGCTCACCGAGTGCGCTGGCGACGAGGGAGCGGGCGAAGCGGTCGATCTGCGCGCCGTGGTCGTTGAAGTAGTACTCGCGGGTGACGAGCCCGCCCTGCGCCTGGAACACGCGGGCCAGGCTGTCGCCGACCGCGGCCCAGCGGACGCCGCCCATGTGGATCGGGCCGGTGGGGTTGGCGGAGACGAACTCCAGGTTGATCCGGACGCCGTCGTACAGGTCGCCGGTACCGAAGGACTCGCCGCCGTCCACAATGGTGCGCGCGATCTCGCCGGCGGCGGCCGCCTCGAGCGTGATGTTGATGAAGCCGGGACCGGCAACGTCGACGGAGTCCACACCGTCGAGCTCGGTCAGCTCCCCGGCGATCTCGGTCGCGAGCTCGCGCGGGTTCGTGCCGAGCCGCTTCGCGAGCTGCATGGCCGCGTTCGAGGCCCAGTCGCCGTGGGCGCGGTTCTTCGGACGCTCGAGCACCACGTGGGACTCCTCGATCGTCACGGTCTCGGACGCGCCTCGGCGCTCGACGATCCCGGTCAGGATCGACAGGTACGCGGCGGAGAGTTCGGCTGGAGTCACGAGGACCGATCCTACCGGGACGCCCAGGTCCGCACCGGTCGATGCAGCATCATGTCGGGATGACCCCCCGCAGCCGTGCCCGGGCGCTCACCGTCGCCACCCTCACCACCGCAGCAGCCGTCGTGCTCGCCGGGTGCTCGGGCGGCGGAGACGGCACCCCGTCGGCCACTGCGACCCCGGCGGGCAAGCCGGTGTCGCAGACCTGCGCGGAGCTCCTGCCGTCGAGCGCGCTGTCGGTGTACGGGCAGACCTTCGAGCTCGACGACTCCTTCACCCCGGCGAAGGGCTCCCCCGCCGCGGCCATCGCGAAGCAGCAGGGCCGCGTCTGCCGGTTCGTCAGCACCGACCCGGACGCCACGGCGATCACGCTCGCGGTCGCCGACCTGCCTGAGAAGTCGCTCACCAACCTGAAGGACGCCCTGTACGAGCGGGGCGGCTCCGTCCCCACCTACCGCGTGGAGGGCTACTTCGCCCTGAGCGGCGACGTCGGCCGCGCGGACGCCTTCGCCGACCCGTACTGGATCACCGCACAGTCGACGCTGTTCACCGAACCGGGTGGCGCGCAGCCCGTCGTCGACGCGGTGCGCGCCGCGCTGCAGCCGTCCGCGTCGGCGACGGCCACGCCCGGGGGCTGACGCGGTGCGGCGGCCGCGCACGGTGTCGGGGCCGCCGACTGGTGCGAGGTTGCGTGCGTGGTGCGCGTTTGCAGCGCCGCACGGGACACGGAACCTCGCACCAGCTCGCGACGGACGCACCGTGCGGGCGGGAGGCCCGTGGCGGGCCCGCACCCTGCCTCCTGGCCGTCCGACGCCACGTCCACACCGCGACACGCGCTGTCCGGCACCACCCGCCGGACCTGCTACGGTTGTTGACACCCCTTGGCCCCCATAGCTCAGGGGATAGAGCACTGCCCTCCGGAGGCAGGGGCGGAGGTTCGAATCCTCCTGGGGGCACTGGAAATCGCCGACCAAGGTGACGTCTCCGTTCCGCGGAGTCGGTACCGGCCGATGTCGCCTGCGGCGACTGCCCCCCGTTGAGGTCCTCCCCTCCGGGTCCGGTCGCGCTTCTGGTGGCTGGTGCCCTCGTCGAGTGAGCAGAACGCGCCGAGTCGGGGCGGGTGATCCGACGTCTTCTGCTCACTCGGCGCACGACGCAGCCGTCCAGTGCGGCACCGTCCGTTCCCGAGCAGGACACCTCGACCCCCTAGGATCACGGGCCGGTCGTCCCGCACGCGACCGGGAAGAGGCCTCGATGACCACCGGCACCGGGAACGCGCAGCTCGAACTCGCCCGCGGCGGCGACGCACCCGCACCACGGACCCTGTTCGACGTCCTGGCGGCGACCGCGGCGACCCACCCGGACGCGACCGCCCTCGAGGACCCTGCCGGCGGCGTCGACTACGCAGCCCTGCTCGACCTCGTGCGCGCGCAGGCCGACGACCTCGCCCGCCGCGGCGTCCGACGGGGTGACCGGGTCGGGGTGCGGATCCCCTCCGGCGGACGTGACCTGTACCTGTCGATCCTCGCCGTGCTCGCCGCCGGAGCAGCGTACGTGCCGGTCGACGCCGACGACCCCGAGGAGCGCGCCACCCTGGTGTTCGGCGAGGCCGGTGTCGTCGGGGTGATCGGCGCGGGCGGCGTCCTGCGAGACCGTGCCGGCGCCGAGCTGCCGGTGACGGACCCTGCGGCGAGCGCCGAACTCCCCCGCGAGACCGATGACGCGTGGATCATCTTCACGTCCGGGTCGACCGGGGTGCCGAAGGGCGTGGCGGTCACCCACCGCAGTGCAGCGGCGTTCGTGGACGCCGAGGCGCGGATGTTCCTGCAGGCGGCGCCGATCGGTCCGGGCGACCGGGTGCTGGCGGGGTTGAGCGTGGCGTTCGACGCGTCGTGCGAGGAGATGTGGCTGGCGTGGGGGCACGGCGCGGCGCTGGTGCCGGCGCCCCGGTCGCTCGTGCGGACGGGTGTGGACCTGGGGCCGTGGCTCATCGCGCACACGATCACGGTGGTGTCGACGGTGCCGACGCTCGCGGCCCTGTGGCCGGACGACGCGCTCGAGCAGGTGCGGCTCGTCATCTTCGGTGGTGAGGCGTGCCCGCCGGAGCTGGCGGCGCGCATCGCCTCGCGCGATCGGGAGCTCTGGAACACGTACGGTCCGACCGAAGCCACCGTCGTCGCATGCGGCGCGCTGATGGACGGCGGGTCACCGGTGCGGATCGGGCTGCCGCTGGACGGGTGGGACCTGGCCGTCGTCGATGCGTCGGGAGCCCGTGTTGCGCCCGGGGACGTCGGTGAGCTGGTGATCGGTGGTGTCGGGCTGGGGCGGTACCTGGACCCGGCGAAGGACGCCGAGAAGTACGCGCCGTTCCCCGAGCTCGGGTGGGAGCGGGCGTACCGGAGCGGCGACCTGGTGCGGTACGACCCGGAGGGGCTGGTGTTCCAGGGCCGTGCGGACGACCAGGTCAAGCTCGGTGGTCGTCGGATCGAGCTGGGCGAGATCGAGGCGGCGCTGCAGGCGCTGGACGACGTCGCGGGCGGTGCCGCGGTGGTGCAGCGGACCCCGGCGGGCAACCAGGTGCTGGTCGGCTACGTCGCCCCGGTGGCGGGGGCGACGGTGGACGTGACTGCCGCGAACGCGCGGTTGCGCGCGGAGCTGCCGGCGGCGCTGGTGCCGTTGGTCGCGGTGGTGGAGTCGCTGCCGACGCGCACCTCGGGCAAGGTGGACCGGGCAGCGCTGCCCTGGCCGCTGCCTGGAGCGTCCGAGGCGGCGATGCTGCCGGACACGGTCGCGTGGATCGCCGAGCGGTGGTCGGCGATCCTCGGGGTGCCGGTGGCGAGTGTCGACGACGACTTCTTCGCGCACGGCGGCGGGTCGTTGACGGCGGCGCAGCTGGTGTCGGCGATCCGGGAGCGGTTCCCGTCGACGACGGTGGCGGACGTGTACGACCATCCGCGGATCGGTGCGCTGGCGGCGGCGCTCGACGAGTCGGGTCCGGTGGCGGCGTCCTCGCGGGACGTCGCTCCGGTGCCTCCGGCGACCGGGCTGCTCATGACGGTGCTCGGGTTGCCGGTGCAGGTGCTCCGGGGGCTGCGTGTCCTGACGTGGACGGCCGTTGTGGCTGCGGTGCTGCACGCGACGACGCTGCCATTCCTGCCGGTGCTGCCGTGGCCGGTGCTCGTGCTGGCGGTGCTGGTGTTCGTGACGCCGATCGGCAAGATGGCGCTGACGGTGGTGCTGGCGCGGCTGCTGCTCGCCGGGGTCCGGCCGGGGTCGTACTCCCGTGGCGGTCCGGTGCACCTGCGGGTGTGGCTGGCCGAGCGCATCGCCGAGGCCGTCGACGGCCCCTCGACGGCGGGCGCCCCGTGGATCAGCTACTACGCCCGGGCACTCGGTGCGCGGATCGGCAGGGACGTCGACCTGCACACGCTGCCACCCGTGACCGGGATGCTCACGATCGGCAAGCGTGCGTCGATCGAGCCCGAGGTCGACCTGGCCGGGCACTGGCTCGACGGCGACGTGTTCCACCTGGGGCACGTCCGCATCGACGAGGACGCCGTGGTGCGCAGCCGGACGACGCTGCTGCCCGGGGCGCACGTCGGTGCGGGTGCCGAGATCACCGCGGGTTCCGCCGTCGGCGGCCCGGTGCCCGCGGGCGAACGCTGGGCAGGGGCGCCTGCGGAGCGCACCGGGTCGGCTCGCGACGACCGGGAGGCCCGCCCCGCGACCCGCAGACGCTGGCTGCTCGCGTACGGGGCCGGGTCCCTGGCCGTGGCCGGGTTGCCGGTGGTCGGTGTCGCGGTCGGACTGCTGGTCGCCCTCGCCCTGGTCGGGCGGGCGTCGACCCTCGGGGACGCGGTGCTCCGCGCGCTGCTGACGGTCCCCCTGGCGACGGTCGTCGCCGGTGCGGTGTACGCGCTGCTGGTGGTGGTCGCGGTGCGGCTGCTCGGCATCGGCCTGCACGAGGGCCGACACCCGGTGCGCTCCCGGACCGGCTGGCAGGTGTGGTCGACCGAGCGGGTGCTCGATGCGGCGCGCACCCTGCTGTTCCCGCTGTATGCCTCGCTCGTGACGCCGGTGTGGCTGCGGCTGCTCGGCGCCCGGGTCGGTCGGGACACCGAGATCTCGACGGTGCTGCTCATCCCCGCGCTGACGCAGATCGCTTCGGGAGCGTTCCTGGCCGACGACACGATGGTGGCGACGTACGAGCTCGGCGGCGGTCGGGTGCGGATCGGTCGCTCGAAGGTCGGCCGTCGGGCGTTCCTCGGCAACAGCGGGATGACGGGCGCCGGACGCTCGGTGCCGCGCGAGGCCCTGGTGGCGGTGCTGTCCGCGGTGCCGAAGAAGGCCAAGCGCGGCTCGTCGTGGCTCGGGTCGCCCCCGGTGCGGCTGCGGCGTGCGGCGACGGAGTTCGACGAGGCGCGCACGTTCCGTCCGTCCAGGCGGCTGAAGGTCGCCCGCGGCTGCTGGGAGCTGCTGCGCCTGGTCGCCCCGATGGTGTCCGCAGCCATCGCGCTCGGCGTCGCCGGAGCCCTGCTGGCGCTGTGGTCGGCCGTCGGGATCGGGTGGACGGTGCTGCTCGCCGGGCCGGTGCTCATCGCCGCCGGTGCCGTCGCCGCCGTGGTCTCGACGATCGCGAAGTGGGCGTTCGTCGGCCGGATCACGGCCCGGGAGCATCCGCTGTGGTCGTCGTTCGTGTGGCGCAACGAGGTGCAGGACACGTTCGTCGAGACCGTCGCGCGCCCCTGGTTCGCCGAGCAGGCCACCGGCACCCCCGCGCTGGCCGTCTGGCTGCGGAGCCTCGGTGCGACGATCGGCCGCGGCACCTGGCTCGAGACGTACTGGCTGCCCGAGGCCGACCTCGTGACCATCGGCTCCGGGGCGTCGGTGGCGCGCGGCACGGTCGTCCAGACGCACCTGTTCCACGACCGCGTGATGCAGCTCGACACCGTCCGACTCGACGCGGGCGCGACGCTCGGGCCGCACAGCGTGGTCCTACCGGCGGCCGGCATCGGTGCGGGGGCGACCGTCGGGCCGTCCTCGCTCGTCATGCGCGGTGAGCAGGTACCGACGGGCTCCCGCTGGTCCGGCAACCCGATCGCTCCGTGGACATCGGCAGCCCCCTCGGTGACCGCCCCACCGGCGCCATGAGGTTGACTGTCCCCGTGCCCTCCGATCCCGCCGCAGACCCGTACACCCCGCACAGCGGCGACCGACGGTGGAGCGCCGAGCACTACGAGCTCCGTCTCGACTACCGCGTCGCCACGAACCGGCTGGACGGCACCGCCACGATCACCGCGCGCGCCCTCGAGCCGCTCGACAAGGTCGTGATCGACCTGCACGGGCTCACGGTCGACCGGGTCGACGTCGACGGACGCCGGGCCAAGAAGGTCTCGACCGCGACGCACAAGGTGACGGTCACCCCGGCCGACCCCATCGCCGCCGACACCGTGTTCAGCGTGCACCTGCGGTACCGCGGCACCCCGCACCCCGTCCGGAGCGCATGGGGGCAGGTCGGCTGGGAAGAACTGTCCGACGGCGTCATCGTCGCCGCGCAGCCCACGGGGGCGCCCTCGTGGTTCCCGTGCAACGACCGCCCCGACGACAAGGCCACGTACCGGATCGAGATCGCGGCCGAGGCGGCGTACGACGTCCTGGCGAACGGGGAGCTGCTCGCCAAGGAGCGCGACCGTGTCGGCACCCGCTGGACCTACGCCACCACCGAGCCGATGGCGACCTACCTGGCGACCGTGCAGATCGGCCGGTACCGCACCACGAAGCTGCGCACGAGCGGGGTGCCCGTCACGCTGCACCACCCCGCCGACCTCGCCGCCGCCGCGAAGACCGACTTCGGACAGGTGCCGCAGATGCTCACGCTGTTCGGTGACCGGTTCGGCCCGTACCCGTTCGCGGCGTACGGCGTCGTGGTGACCGACGACGACCTGGAGATCCCACTCGAGGCCCACGGCCTGGCGGTGTTCGGCCGGAACCACGTCGACGGCGAGCACGGCACCGACCGCCTCATCGCCCACGAGCTCGCCCACCAGTGGTTCGGCAACTCCGTCACGGTCGCCCGGTGGCAGGACATCTGGCTGCACGAGGGGTTCGCCTGCTACGCCGAGTGGCTGTGGTCCGAGGACCGCGGCGACGACACCGCGGACCAGCTGGCCGAGCGGTACCGGCAGGGACTGCTCGAGCAGCCGGAGGACCTGGTGGTCGGTGACCCGGGCGCGGAGGACATGTTCGACGACCGCGTCTACAAGCGCGGCGCCCTCGCCCTGCACGCCGTCCGCCGCACGATCGGCGACGGCGCCTTCTTCACCGGGCTGCGGAGCATCACCGAGCGGCACCGGCACGGATCCGTCACCGTGCCCGACGTGCTCGGTGCGTTCGCGGATGCGGCCGGCAGTTCCGTCGCTCACGTCCGTGCGGTGGCCGGGCCCTGGATCGACGAGGCGTCGGTGCCGGCGCTGCCCGCTGGCGAGCAGGCTCCGCCGCGTCGGCTGGCAGGCTCCGCCGCCGCGTCGGCTAGCCGGCCAGCTCGCCGTCGACCGGGTCACAGCTGACCTCGGACCACACCGCGTCGAGCGACAGCCCGACCACACCGGCGACCGACGCGATGGTCGAGAACGCCGGCGTCGCGATGCGGCCGGTCTCGATCTTCCGGAGCGTCTCCGGCGAGATCCCCGCGGCCAGGGCGGTGTCCACGATCGATCGCGGACCACGGGCACGACGGAGCAGCGCACCGAGGCGACGACCACGCGCGACCTCGTCGGGGCGGAGTGGGAGACGGACCATGACCACATAGTAATACCGGTATGATCATCCGCGTGATCGAGATCCTGACCCCCGCCGAGGTCGACAAGGGCCGCGCCACCGGAGCCCTCGTCGGCACGATCCTGCACACCCTGCGCGAACGCACCCGCGTCGGCACGAACCTGCTCGAGATCGACCGGTGGGCGAAGCAGATGATCGAGGCCGCTGGCGCCGACTCCTGCTACGTCGACTACGCACCCTCGTTCGGCCGCGGTCCGTTCGGCCACCACATCTGCACGGCCGTGAACGACGCCGTCCTGCACGGGCTGCCGCACGACCAGGCGCTGCAGGACGGCGACCTGCTGACCCTCGACCTCGCGGTGTCCCTGGACGGCATCGCCGCCGACGCCGCGATCAGCTTCGTCGTCGGCACCGCACGCCCCGAGGACCTCGCACTCATCGACGCCACCGAACGCGCGCTGGCCGCGGGCATCGCCGCCGCCGGACCGGGCGCCCGCATCGGTGACCTGTCCCACGCGATCGGCACCGTGCTCGAAGCCGCGGGCTACCCGGTGAACGTCGAGTTCGGCGGACACGGCATCGGCTCGACCATGCACCAGGACCCGCACGTGTCGAACACCGGGCGCGCCGGTCGCGGCTACACGCTCCGGCCCGGGCTCCTGCTCGCGCTCGAACCGTGGGTGATGGCGGACACCGACGTCCTGGTCACCGACGCCGACGGCTGGACCCTGCGGAGCGCCACCGGAGCGCGGACCGCCCACACCGAGCACACGATCGCGATCACCGAGGACGGCGCCGAGGTGCTCACGCTCCCCCGCTGACCGTCCCGACGACCTCGACGGGCAGGCCACCCGCCGCGACGACGAGCACCACGTCCGGCGCGGGGTACAGCACGGTGAGCGGTCGTTCGACGCCCTCGAACCGGGCCGTGCCGGCGGCCACGTCGACCTCCACCGCGATCGGGTCGACGCGCAGCCCGCGTCCGTCGCGTTTCAGCACGGCCTCCTTCGCCGCCCACGCTGCGGCGAGGAGCGCCGGATTCCCGTCGGCTCGACGGAGTTCGTCCGGAGTGAAGACGTCGAGCGGCGCAGCGGCGACCCGCGACACCCGTTCGACGTCGACGCCGAGCGCCGACGGACCGACCGCGAGGGCGACGACCCCCGGCGCGCGCGACAGGCTCACGCCGACCGGGACGCCCGCGGCGGTCGCCCACGGACGACCGTGGTCGGTCCCCGCACAGTGCGGGCAGACGCGCCCCGCGCGCACCGCGACCGGGTCGACGCCGGTCGCCGACGCGACGGCAGCGAGCAGCGCCTCCCGGTCGTCCGCGCGGTCAGCAGCCGACGTCCGGAGCGTCACCGTGACGGTCTGGAGGCACGACCCGACGACCGGGGCAGCGCCCGTCGGTCGTGTGGTCGCGCCCAGGGCGGATCAGGCGTGCGTCAGCGCGATGAGCGCGACGTTCATGGTGCTGTACAGGCCTTCGGAGCGGGTCGCCTGGCGAACTCGTCCGCGCAGGACCTCGTAGCGGCCGTCGTGCTCGCGCACGAAACCGATCACGCCCGTCGCCGGAGTCGACACCCGGTGGTAGCCGTCCTCGAGCGGGACGACCTCGGTGCTCGTGGTGCGTTCCATCGTTCTTCCCCTTCCGTTCATCCTCGAACAGTGGCGCCAGCATACCCCGGTCCGGGGGACAAGACGTCCACAGGAAGCACGGTCCGGAGCGTTCCCCCAGAGTCTGTCCGTGCCCCTGCGTGGCCTGGATAGACTCCGGGCGACAGCGCACTCGTGGCGCGGTCCGGGGCGGTGCCACGGGGTACCGACCGGCGACGGACGGAGGACGGATGCGAGCGGTCCAGCACGGATCGGGCACGGACGGATCGAACGGGCACAGGGGGACAACGCGGCTGTGGAGCCGCGTGACGGCCGCCCTCGTCGCCATGCTGATCGTCCTGGCTCCGGCAGCGACCGCCCACGCCACGGCACCCGTCGACCTGGGCGGCGCGTACGTCCTCGACGAGGCCGACGCGTTGACCGCATCCCAGCAGGCGCGGGTCGAGCAGGCCGTGCAGGACCTGTACTCCGACACCCAGACGCAGCTGTTCGTCGTGTTCGTACCGTCCTTCACCAACCCCACCGACCACACCGAGTGGGGTCGGGCCGTGCTCGAGCAGAACCAGATCGACACCGACGGCATCCTGCTCTCGGTCGCGGTCGACGAGCGGAACTACGACGTCCAGCAGACGAACGAGACCGCGATCTCCTCGTCCGACGTCGAGAACGCCGTCAACGACTCGCTGCTCCCCGAGCTCAAGCAGGGCGACTGGTCCGGAGCCGCCGTGGCCTTCGCCGACGGGCTGACCCAGTCGCAGGCCCCGGTCGACCTCACCTGGCTGTGGATCCTGCTGCTCGTCGTGGTCGTCGGGCTCATCGTCGTGGTCCTGGTCATCCGGACCCGGAACAAGCGCCGCACCGCCGCAGCCACCGAGGCGCAGGAGGCCTCGCTCGCCGACCTCGAACGCACCGCCGGCGGCGCCCTGGTCACCATCGACGACGAACTCCGCACCGCCGAGCAAGAGGTCGGGTTCGCGAGCGCGCAGTTCGGCCCGGACGCCGCCAAGCCCTTCGCCGACGCCGTACAGGCCGCCCAGCGCGAGGTCCGCAAGGCCTTCGCGATCCGGCAGCAGCTCGACGACGAGGTCCCCGACACCCCGCAGCAGCGCGCTGAGTGGGCGAACCAGATCATCGTCATCTGCGAACGCGCGCACGCCGCGATCGAGGAGCAGACCGAGGCGTTCGACCAGCTCCGCTCGCTCGAGGACGGCATCGAGGACGCAGCCGCGTCGCTCGCCCAGGCCGTGGCCGCCGCACCGGCCTCGGTCGGCGCCGCCGCCGCTGCCCTCGACCGCGTCCGCGCCCGCTACACCGGTCGCACCCTCGCCACCGTGTCGGACAACGTCGATCAGGCCCACCAGGTGCTCGCCTTCGCCACCGAACGGTCGAACGCCGCCACCGCGTCGATCGCCGCCGGTGACAAGGGCGAGGCGGTCGTCGCCGTCCGCGACGCCCAGCACGCGCTCGCCCAGGTGCAGCAGCTCACCGACGGCGCACTCGCCGCCGAGCAGTCCTTCGACGAGGCCACCGCCCGCGCCGAGGCGATGCGCATCGACATCCAGGGGGACGTCGCCGCCGCCCGCAGCCTGCGCTCGGGCGGGCCGGACCTCGCCGCCGCGGTCACCCGTGCCGAGGCCGTGCTCCGCCAGGGGCTCGACCCGAGGGACCCGGTGGCGGCCGTCGACGCGCTGACCCGGGCGAACACCGAGATCGACCAGGCCATCGCCGCGGCGCGGGGTGCCGAGGAACAGCGCCAGCGCGCCACCCAGGCGCTCGACGCGGCCCTGCGCGACGCCCGCAACCGGATCAGCCAGGCCCGTGACTACGTGTCCCTGCACCGCGGCGGCATCGGACCGACCGCTCGGACCCGGCTGTCCGAGGCCCAGCGTGCCTACGACGACGCCGTCGAGCTCGCCCCGAGCAACCCCGGCCAGGCGCTCAACGCCGCCCGCGCGGCCGAGCAGTACGCGGCCGCCGCGATGGACGCCGCGAACGACGACCTCGGCGGCTGGGGTGGCGGCCAGGGCGGCGGCGGTGCCCAGCTGGGTGGTCTCGTCACCGGACTCGTCCTCGGCGGCCTGCTCGGCGGTCGCGGCGGCAGCAACGGCGGCGGCTCCTTCGGGGGCGGGGGCTTCGGCGGAGGCGGGGGCTTCAGCGGCGGGGGCGGCTTCGGCGGAGGCGGCGGCGGGGGTGGCGGCGGCTTCTCCGGCGGCGGCCGCTTCTGACCCGACCGGCTCCCCCGGCACCCCAGAACCAGACCCGACCCGACCCGACCCGACCACACCGTCCACAGGACTTCCACGAAAGGGAACAGCAATGGCCAAGCAGACCATCTTCGGACGCATCTCCACCCTCGTGCGCGCGAACATCAACCAGATCATCGACGACGCCGAGGACCCGCAGAAGATGCTGGACCAGCTCGTCCGCGACTACACGAACAACATCGCCGACGCGAAGACCGCGATCGCGCAGACCATCGGCAACGTGCGCCTGCTCGAGCAGGACCACGAAGAGGACAAGAAGGCCGCGGTCGAGTGGGGCCAGAAGGCCGCCAACGCCTCCGCCGCAGCCGACAAGTACCGCTCCGAGGGCAAGTCAGCCGAGGCGGACAAGTTCGACAACCTCGCCAAGATCGCGATCGGCAAGCAGATCGCCGCCGAGCAGGAGGTCAAGGACGCGGAGCCGAACCTGGCGTCGCAGAACGAGGCCGTCGAGAAGCTCAAGTCCGGTCTCGCCGGCATGGAGCAGAAGCTCGAGCAGCTCCGCGCGAAGCGGGACAACCTCGTCGCCCGCTCGAAGACCGCCGAGGCGCAGTCCCGCGTCAACGACGCTCTCGGCAACATCGACGTGCTCGACCCGACGAGCGACCTCGGCCGCTTCGAGGAGAAGGTCCGCCGCGAAGAGGCGAAGGTGCTCGGCCAGCAGGAGCTGCAGTCGTCCAGCCTCGACGCCCAGTTCGAGAGCCTCGAGGACGTCGGCAAGGACGCCGAGGTCGAGGCACGACTCGCCGCGCTGAAGTCCGGCGGATCCTCGAGCATCTGACGAACGCCCTGACGACGCCGGACCCCAGCTGACAGACTGAGACGATGCACTTCCTCGTGGTCGGTCAGTGGCAGGGTTCGGCGTCGTCGCGCGCGATGCGACTCGGGGACGGCGCGTCGGCGATCGCGGCCGACCTCCCCCGGGCGTCCACCACCGTGGTCGACGTCCCGGCCGGAGCGGGTGACCGCCTCGAGACCGCCGTCGCCCGCTACACCTCGGTGCTCGCCGTCGCCGAACGCGTTGCGGAAGAGACCGCCGTCGCCACGGAACCGGTGCTCGTCGTCGGCGGTGACGGCGCCAGTGTCCTCGGCGCGACCGCCGCCCTCGCACCGGACACCGCGTTCGTCCGCATCTCCGGCTCCGGCGGGTACCGCGCGCTCAACCGGGCCCAGCCCGTCGCCGCCGAGACCGCCGCCCTGCGCCTGCTGGTCGACCGCCCCGACGACCTGTTCCCCGGCCTGCCGGTGGTGCCGGCGTCCTCGGTCGTCGTCGCCGGGGTCCGCGGCGTCGAGGACGCCGAACGGGCCGCCCTCGACAGGGCCGGGATCGTGCACCTCGACGTCGACGCCGCCACCCCGGACGCCCTCGCCGCAGCGGTCGAACGGACCGGTGCCGCATCGGTCTTCGTGCACGTCGACCTCGACGTCCTCGACCCGTCCGAGGTCGACGGACTCCTCGAACCCGTCCCGTTCGGCCTCGACGGCGCAGCGCTCGTCGAGCGCATCCAGGCCGCGACCCGCGGCCGGCGCCTCGTCGGCGCCGCGCTCACCGGGTTCGCCCCCGTCGACCCGGACCGGGCGGTGGACGACCTCGGCGTGATCCTGCGCGTCGTCGGAGCGGTGACCAGCGCCTCCCGGGTGGGCTGACCACCGGCACGACGCGACCGGCGGACCCCCTGCCGTTCCGCGTACGCTCGGGAGCATGACGGACTACGACCTCATCGTGATCGGAGCCGGCGCTGTCGGCGAGAACGTGGCGGACTACGCCAGGAAGCGCGGCCTGTCGGTCGCGATCGTGGAGGCCGAGCTCGTCGGCGGCGAGTGCTCCTACTGGGCGTGCATGCCCTCGAAGGCGCTCCTGCGCAGCGGACACGCCCTCGCCGCGGCGAAGCGGCTCGACGGTGCGAAGCAGGCCGTGACCGGCACGCTCGACGCCGCCCACGTGCTCGCCCGACGCAACTCGTTCACCTCGGACTGGAAGGACGACAGCCAGGTCTCGTGGCTCGAGTCCGCCGGCATCGACCTGATCCGCGGGCACGCCCGCATCACCGGCCCGAAGACAATCGACGTCGACGGTGCGACGCACACCGCGCGCGCCGCCGTCGCGGTCGTCACCGGTTCCCTGCACACGTTGCCGCCCGTGCCCGGTCTCGCCGACGCGAAGCCGTGGGGCACCCGCGAGGGCACCAGCGCCCAGCAGGTCCCCGAGAGCCTGCTCGTCATCGGCGGCGGTGTCTCCGGCTCCGAGCTCGCGACAGCGTGGGCATCCCTCGGCGCGAAGATCACCCTCGTCGCCCGGCACGGTCTGCTCGGCGGCATGGAGCCCTTCGCCGGAGAACTCGTCGCCGACTCCCTGCGCGAACTCGGCGTCGACGTCCGCACCGGCGTCAACCCCGTCCGGGTCGACCGCGACGAGCACGGTCTCGTCACCACGGAGCTCGACGACGGCACCACGGTGATCACGAGCGAGGTGCTCGCCGCCACCGGTCGCGCCGCACACACGCGTGACCTCGGGCTCGAGACCGTCGGCCTGACCGCGGGCGACTGGCTCGACGTCGACGACACCATGCTCGTGCACGGCACTGACTGGCTGTACGCGGTGGGTGACGTCAACCACCGCGTCCTGCTCACGCACCAGGGCAAGTACCAGGCGCGTGCCGCCGGTGAGGCGATCGCCGCGCGGTACCAGGGCACGCCGCTCCACACCGAGCCGTGGGGTGCACACGTCGCCACCGCCGACCACGCCGCTTCGCCGCAGGTCACCTTCACCGACCCCGAGGTCGCGAGCGTCGGACTCACCGAGGCGAAGGCCCGCGAGCAGGGGCTGAACGTCCGCGCGGTCGAGTACGACCTCGGTGCGATCGCCGGGTCCGCCCTGCAGGCAGACGGATACGCGGGCCGCGCGAAGATGGTCGTCGACGAGGACCGCGGGGTCGTCGTCGGCGTCACGTTCGTCGGCCAGGACGTCGCCGAGATGCTGCACGGAGCCACCGTCGCCGTCGTGGGCGAGGTCTCGATCGACCGGCTGTGGCACGCCGTGCCGGCCTACCCGACTATGAACGAGATCTGGCTCCGCCTGCTCGAGACGTACGGCCGCCCAGCCTGAGCGTGCGCAACCCGCTGCTCGACTCCCCCGTGTCCCGTGCGGGGTGGGTGTTCGCGACGGCCGTCGGGCTCGCCGTGGGCGTCCCCCTGTCGACCGGGCGGATCCGGGTGGAGGACGGGCTCGTGGTCTGCACGGGGCTGCCGCGCTGGGTCTTCCGGCGCGGCGGCACCTGCGTCGGGTCGGTGTACCTGACCCGCGACAACGACGGCCCGCGGGTGCTCCGGCACGAGCGGGTGCACGTCGAGCAGTGGCGCCGGTACGGGATGCTCATGCCGCTGCTCTACGCCGTCGCCGGGCGGGATCCCCTGCGCAACCGGTTCGAGGTCGAGGCTGGCCTGGAGGACGGCGGCTACCGCTGACGGGTGCGGGTGCGGGGCGGGTGCGGCGTGGGTCTGCTGCGGCCGTGCCGACCGGGGGTCGGTCGGTCACAACAACCCGCCGGATGCGCGGCGAGCGGTCGCAGACCGTCGCCTGCGGCTCCGCCAGCCGACAGCTCGCGACCACTCGACGCCCGGGTCACGACGAGTCGTGACCACCCGGCGGCGGGCCGGCCAGGCGACGGAACGCGACCGGTCGACGGCCTGGAGGCGCGCGGCGGCGCCGCATCGGACCTCCCGGCCGCCGCGCCCCACCCCACTGCACCCGCCGGCCGGTCGCAACACCCCGCCTACCCCGCGGCGAGCGGTCGCAGACCGTCGCCTGCGGCGCCGCCAGCCGTCAGTTCGTGACCACTCGACGCCCCGCCGACGACGAGTCGTGACCACTCGCGGCGGGCCGGCCAGCCGACAAGACGCGACCGGTCAACAGCCTGGAGGCGCGTGTCGGCGCCGGAACAGAGTCCCGGCCGGTCGCAACACCCCGCCTGGGCCGCGGCGAGCGGTCGCAGGCCGTCGCCTGGGGCACCGCCAGCCGACACTTCGTGACCGCTCGACGCGCGCGCCACGACGCGTCGTGACCAGCCTCCGCGCGTCAGGCCGCGGGTCGCCGCGGCACCACGAGGGGCGTGCCGGTCTCGGGGTCGGGCACGACGACGCACGGCAGGCCGAAGACGTCCTCGACGAGGTCCGCGGTGAGCACCGACGACGGCTCCCCCGCCGAGACGATCGCCCCGTCGCGCATCGCGATGACGTGAGTGGCGTAGCGCGCGGCCTGGTTCAGGTCGTGCAGCACCGCGACGACCGTGCGACCGGCGGCGTGCAGCGTGGAGGCCAGTTCGAGCACGTCGTACTGGTGCGCGATGTCGAGGAACGTCGTCGGCTCGTCGAGCAGCACGATGTCGGTCTGCTGCGCGAGCACCATCGCGATCCACACCCGCTGCCGCTGCCCGCCGGAGAGTTCGTCGACGCTGCGATCGGCCAGCTCCACCGTCGACGTCTGCTCGAGTGCGGCCTGCACGGCCTGCCGGTCGGACCCGGACGACGGGTGCAGCAGGTCCTGGTGCGGGAAGCGGCCCCGCGACACCAGGTCGCGCACGGTGATGCCGTCGGGGGCGATCGGGGTCTGCGGGAGCATGCCGACCCGCCGGGCGACGGCCTTCGGGCGGTACGAGTCGATCGGCGCACCGTCGAGGAACACCGTGCCGGCGCGGGGTTTCAGGGTGCGGGCGAAGGACTTCAGCAGCGTCGACTTGCCGCAGGCGTTCGGCCCGACGATGACCGTCAGTTCGCCGTCGGGGATGTCGACGTCGAGCGTGTCCACCACGACCCGGTCGTCGTAGGCCAGGGTCAGCCCACGGGCCCCCAGCGCGGTGGTCGGGACCGGACCGAGCGCGGTGCCCGCGGCCGGCATCAGTGCTCGGCCTTGCCGTGCCGCCAGTACCCCATGAACGCGACCTGCTTGCGGTCGATGCCGACGCCGCGCACCAGGTGGCGGCGGAGTTCCTTGACGCAGCCGGCCTCACCGGCGATCCACGCGTAGACGGGACGCTCGTCGACAGGAGCGGGGACGTCCCACAGCACCTGCTCGTCGACGTCGACGTCGGTGAGCTCGGCGGCCGGCTCGCACGCGGCGGCGGACGCCGGCACGACGGTGGAGGCCCAGGCGTGCACCTGGTCGGTCATCCGGACCCCGTGGGTGGCGCCGTTGCGGGCGATCCAGCGGACCTCGACCCCGGCGGGCGCGGTCACCGGCAGCCGGTCGGCGTCGGTGGGCACCTCGATGAAGACGTGGCCGACGGTCGAGACGTCGAGGGCTTCGAGGATGGCGCAGATGGCCGGTGCGGCGGTCTCGTCCCCGGCGAGCAGGATCCGGTTCGCGTGCCCGGGGGCGAACTCGGCGGCACCGGTCGGCAGGTCCTCCGGCGACTCGGGGACGCGCGGCCCGACGATGCGGAGCTCGTCGCCGATGCGGCAGGCCGACACCCAGCGCGACGCCGGACCGGTGTCGCCGTGGGCGACGAAGTCGATGTCGAGCTCACGGGCGTCCGGCCGGAACGAGCGGACCGTGTACGTGCGGAGCGGGTTGCGGGCGTCGTCCGGCAGCGCACGCCAGGCGGCGTACCAGTCCTCGTCCTCCGGCAGTTCCGAGAAGCCGATGCCGGGCAGGGGCAGCACGATCTTGATCCGCTGGTCGAGACCGACCGAGGAGAAGTCGGCGAGCGCGTCGCCCGTCAGCGTGACCCGGACGAAGTTCGGGGTGAGTGACGTGACGGCGGCCACGCGGACGGAGAAGACGCGATACCGGGTTGCCACGGAATCGAGTATGGCATGCCTTACCTAACGTCTCCAGGCCCCCGGAACGGTGCGAGGATCGTCCCCGTGTCCGAAGCCCCCGACGACGAATTCGCCGACCTGCCCGCCCTCGCCAGCGCGAGCGGCGTGACCACGCCGCTCCGCGCCTCCAGGCAGGTGGTCCGCACCGCGGACGGGCAGGAGACCTCCGCGATCCGGTGGGGCGACGACGGCCAGGAGGCCCGGATCACCTACCTGCACGGGCTCGGCATCGACGCCCACAGCTTCGACACCACGGCACTCGCCGTGAGCGAGCCGGCGGTCGCCCTCGACCTGCCCGGCCACGGCCGGTCGTCGTGGCGGGAGGACGCGGACTACGCGGCGGCCGCGACGGCGCCGAGCGTGCTCGCCGCGCTCGACGCGCTCGCGGTGCCGCCCGGGATCGTCGTCGGCCACTCGCTGGGCGCCATCCTGTCTGCTCGACTCGCAGCCACGGCACCGGAGCGGGTCACCGGACTCGTACTCGTCGACATGTCGCCGGACTTCGCGCAGCGCGCGGTCGACCGGATCGCCCGCGCGCTGGAGGCCGAGGAGCCGTTCGAGTCCCTCGAGCAGGTCGTCGACCGGGCGATCGAGGCGCGGGTCGGCGACGACCGGCAGGTGCTGCTGCGCGAGGCCCGGCACACGACGGCCCTCGGTGCGGACGGGCGACTCGTGCGCCGCCACCACTTCCCGCACCTGCCCGCCGGGCGGACGTCGTCGGTGGGGCGCTTCGCCGACGCGTGGCCCGACCTCGAGGCACTGCGCGTGCCGATCCTGCTCGTCCGGGGTGACCGCGGGTACGTCTCCCCGAAGCTGCACGCCGGGTTCGCCGAACGCCTGCCGGACGCCGAGATCGTGACGGTGACCTCGCGGCACGCGGTGCAGAACCAGGCACCGCTCGAACTGGCTTCGGCGATCCGGGCATGGGCGGAGCGGCACGGATTGTTGCATCCGATCGAAGAACCGTCGCCGGACGGCACCAGCCGCCGGTACCCTCGTGCGAGCGCGAGGCCCGATCCCAGCCCTCGCGCCCGGAAGGAACCCACAACCCCATGAGTCCGCTCCTGCCCCGTCGCACCGCGCGCACCTCGCGCATCGGGCGCGCCGCCCTCGCCGCCACCGCGGTCGCCGTCGTCTCCGCCCTGGCGCTGGCCGGCTGCTCCGGTTCGTCCGACACCACCGGGGGCAAGGACGCCACGGTGCGCGTCGGGCTGGTGCTCGAGCCGACGAGCCTCGACATCCGCACCCAGTCCGGGGCGGCGCTCGACCAGGTGCTCATCGACAACGTGTACCAGGGGCTCGTCGGCCGGACCGCCGACGGCGAGATCCGTGACGTGCTGGCCTCGTCGCACGAGGTCTCGGACGACGGGCTGACCTACACGTTCACGCTGCGGGACGGCACGACGTTCCAGGACGGCAAGCCGGTCACCGCGGCCGATGTCGTGTGGTCGCTCGAGCAGGTCAAGTCGAACGACTCGTACGTCGACTCCGCCAAGCTCGCGGGCGTCACGTCGATCACCTCGCCGTCGGACGACTCCGTCGTGCTGCAACTCGCGAAGCCCGACTCCGACCTGCTCTGGAACCTGACCGGCCGCTCGGGCCTGGTGCTCGAGAAGGCCGCGGACAACGACCTCTCCGACAGCGCCAACGGCACCGGCCCGTTCGAGGTGGCCGACTGGAAGCAGGGCGACTCGCTCACCTTCGACCGCAACGAGGACTACTGGGGCACGAAGGCGAAGGTCGCGAAGATCGTCTTCCGGTACATCACGGACCCGTCGACCGCCGTCAACGCGATGGCGAACGGTGACCTCGACGTCCTGAACCCGGTCGACGGCACGCTGCAGAGCCAGCTGCAGGGCAACGCCGACATCGCGCTCCACAGCGGCAAGACGACCGACAAGTACACACTGGCGTTCAACGACCGCAAGGAACCCTTCACCGACGAGCGCGTGCGCCGGGCGATCCGGCAGGCGATCGATGCGAAAGCGCTCATCAAGGCGATCGGCGGCACCGGCGTGGAGCAGGGCGGCCCGATCCCGGAGCTCGACCCGGGCTACGAGGACCTGACCGACATCGACGCGTACGACCCCGCGAACGCGAAGAAGCTCCTGGCCGCCGCCGGGCAGCAGGACCTGAAGCTGACGCTCACCTACGCGAACATCTACCCGACCACGATCGGCGACGTGCTGAAGTCGCAGCTCGCCGATGTCGGCATCACCCTGACGGTCGAACGCGTCGACTTCGCCACCTGGCTGTCCTCGGTGTTCCAGGCGCCGAAGTCCGGCGAGCGGGACTTCGACCTGTCGATGGTCGACCACGTCGAGGCCCGTGACTTCGGCAACTGGGCGAACCCGGACTACTACTTCGGCTACGACAACGCGAAGGTGCAGGCGCTCTACGCCCAGTCGATCGCGGCGACCGACGAGGCCACGAAGACCGAGGCACTCCGGAAGGCGGCACGCATCGTCAGCGAGGACGCGGCCGGCGAGTGGCTCTACACGGCGACCGAGATCACCGCGGTGCGCTCCGGCGTGACGGGCTTCCCGGTCGACGGCGGGAACTCACGCCTCGACCTGGCGAAGCTCGCGGTCGAGTGAAGCGGGGCGGGCGCGTGCGGCGCAGCGGCCGCGGCGGGGTGTCCGTCCCCGTAGCATCGGTGTCGTGACCCGGTTCCTCATCGGGCGGGTGCTCCTGCTCGTCGTCGGCCTGCTCGTGGCGAGCGTCATCATCTTCGCCACGCTCCGCGTGCTGCCCGGTGACGTCGCCCAGGTCGTCGCCGGCACGCAGTCGACCCCCGCGCAGGTGGAGCAACTCCGGCAGCAGCTCGGACTCGACCGGCCCGTCGTGGTGCAGTACCTCGACTGGATCGGCGGGGTGTTCCGCGGTGACCTCGGCCGCTCCCTGGTGACGAACGGCGCCGTCGCACCGGAGATCGCCCAGAAGCTCGCGATCACCCTGCCACTCGCTGCGATGTCCCTGGCGACCGCGCTGGTGATCGGCGTCCCGCTCGGGGTGGTCGCCGCGGTGCTCCGTCGCCGACCGGGCGGTGCGGTGATCGGGTTCGCGGCGCAGGCGGTCGCCGCCGTGCCCGTCGTGTGGGCCGGCATGCTCCTGGTCGCCCTGTTCGCGGTGACGCTGCACTGGCTGCCGACGCAGGGCTTCCCGCTCGACGGCTGGTCGGAACCCGGGCGGGCGTTCGCGTCACTCGTGCTGCCCGCGCTGACGATCGGTGCCGTCGAGGGTGCCGTGATCCTCCGGTTCACCCGGTCCGCCACGCTCTCCGTGCTCGATGCCGACCACCTGCGCACCGCCGCCGCCGTCGGGCTCACCCGCACGCAGGCGCTGCTCCGACACGGCCTGCCGAGCGTCGCCCTCACGGTGCTCGCCGTGCTCGGGGTGCAGATCGCCGGGCTGCTCGTCGGGGCCGTCGTCGTCGAGCAGCTGTTCTCCCTGCCCGGAGTGGGCCGGATGCTCGTGACCGACGTCGGCCGCCGCGACATCACGAAGGTGCAGTCGGAGCTGCTCGTGCTCACCGGACTCGTGCTGCTCGTCGGGTTCGCCGTCGACGTCGTACACCGCACCCTCGATCCCCGACAGCGCGAGGTGCAGGGATGATCCGCCGCCTGGTGTCCCGGCCGACCGGGGTCTTCGCCGTCGTCGTGCTCGGACTGCTGCTCGTGCTCGCCGCCGTGTCGCTCGTCTGGACGCCGCAGGACCCGTTCCGCGCCGACCCGTTCCACCAGTGGGAGGGTCCGAGCGCCGCGCACTGGTTCGGTACCGACGCCGCCGGCCGCGACATCGCGAGCTACCTGCTCGCCGGCACCCGCACCACCGTGCTCGTCGCCGTCGGCTCCGGGGTGATCGCGAGCTTCGTCGGGATCGTCCTCACGGCGATCGGTTCGCTCACCGCCCGCTGGGTGCGCGAGGGCACGGCGGTCCTGCTCGACATCCTGGTGGCGTTCCCGACCCTGCTCACCGCGATGCTCCTGACCGCGGTGTTCGGCGGCTCGCTCGGTGTCGTGATCGTCAGTGTCGGGCTGTCCTTCGGCGTGACGATCGCCCGCGTGGCCAGGGGCGAGATCCGCCGCATCGCCCGGAGCGACTACGTCACCGCTGCCCGGGCCTCGGGTGTCGGCGGTGCCGGGGTGCTGTTCCGCCACCTCGTGCCGAACGCGGCGCCCCTGTTCACCGTGCAGCTGTCGCTCGCGATGGCCACGGCCGTGCTCGCCGAGGCCGGGCTGTCCTACCTGGGCTACGGCGCCGGGTCGGACACCGCGTCCTGGGGCAGCCTGCTCTCCGACCTGCAGACCTACATCGGGGTCCACCCGTGGAGTGCGACCTGGCCGGGAGCCGCCATCGCCCTCGTCGTCGCGGCACTGTCGTTGCTCGGCGACGCGGTGCGTGACGCCTCCGACCCGCGGCTGACGACGAACGACCGCACCGATCCCGCCACGACGACCCCGGGGCTGACCGCATGACCGCCCACGCAGCCGGCACAGCCGGCACAGCCCACGCCACCGCAGCCTCCGGGCTCGAGGTGCGCGGGTTGTCGGTCCGCATCACGGGGCGGACGATCCTCGACGACGTCAGCTTCACCGTGCCTCCCGGCCAGCGCGTCGGCGTGATCGGCGCGAGCGGATCCGGCAAGTCGATGACCTCGCTCGCCCTGATGGGGCTGGAGCCCACCGGCGCCGTCGTGACCGGCAGCGTCCGCCTGGACGGCACCGAACTCGTCGGGCTGCCCGACCGCGAGCGCGCACGACACCGCGGATCGGGCATCGCGATGGTGTTCCAGGAGCCGGGCACCGCCCTCGACCCGCTGCGCCGCGTCGGCGCGCAGATCGCGGAGCCGCTCCGGCTGCACCGCGGGCTCGACCGGCGTGCGGCCCGCGCGGCAGCCGTCGACCTGGCGGCGTCCGTGGGCCTGCCCGACCCGGAGTCGCTGCTGCGGCAGTACCCGCACCAGCTGTCCGGCGGGCAGCGGCAGCGGATCTGCATCGCGATGGCGATGGCGGGCGAGCCGTCGTACCTGGTCGCCGACGAGCCGACCACGGCGCTCGACGTCACGACCGAGGCCCGCATCCTCGACCTGTTCGAGCACCTGCAGGCGGGCATGGTGTTCGTCACCCACGACCTCGCCGTGCTCGCGCGCATCGCCGACACCGCGGTCGTCCTCGACGCCGGCCGGGTGGTCGAGCAGGGCCGCGTCGCGGACCTGCTCGCCGCACCGCAGCACCCCGCCACCGTCGCGCTGGTCGACGCCGCACGTGCCACTGCCAGGAGGATCGCCCCGTGACCCTCCCCGTCCTCGAGGCCACCGGTCTCCACCGCACCTACCGACTCCCCCGCCGCGGCCCGTTCGAGCCCGGTCCGGTCCGCACCGCCGTCGACGGGGTCGACCTGACCGTCGCCCCCGGCGCACGGCTCGGCATCGTCGGCGGATCGGGATCCGGCAAGTCGACGCTGGTCCGGTTGCTCGCCGGCCTGGAGGCTCCTTCCGCCGGCACCGTCGCCGCCTCCGGCCGTCCGGTGGTCGCGTCCCGGTCCGCGCGTGCGTTGCGATGGTTCCGTCGCGAGACCGGGGTGGTGTTCCAGGACCCGTACGCGTCCCTCGACCCGCGGATGCGCGTCGGCGCGATCGTCGCCGAGCCGCTGCGTGCCCTGCAGGTCCCGGGGTCGCACGCGTCGCTCGTGCGCGAGGTGTTGGAGCGCGTCGACCTGCCCGCCGACACGGTCGACCGGTTCCCGCACGAGTTCTCCGGCGGGCAGCGACAGCGGATCGCGATCGCCCGCGCCGTCGTGCACTCGCCGCGGATCCTGTTCGGCGACGAGCCGATGAGCGCCCTCGACGTGGTCGTCCGCGCCCGCGTGATCGAGCTGTTCCGGTCGCTCGCCGACGACCTCGGGCTGACGCTCGTGCTGGTGTCGCACGACATCGGTGTCGTGCAGCGGCTGTGCGACACGGTCGCGGTGATGTCCGACGGCCGGATCGTCGAGCACGGGCCGGTGTCGCTCCTGGACGCGCCGCAGCACCCGGTGACGAGGGCGTTGGTGGCGGCGGCGCCGACGCTGCCGTAGGCGGGCTGCGCGGGGCGGCGCGGAGCGG
>NZ_CAJCKD010000015.1:0-78597 GCF_903970855.1 Curtobacterium sp. ME12 | reverse complement strand
ACGGTGATCGTGATCGGGGTCCAACCGATCAGACTCCCGTCCGCAGCCGTCACCGCCAACCGGTGCACACCAGCCGCCGTGTCCGCCGGGATCGTCACCCGAACCGTCCCATCAGCAGCCACCACGGCCGTGCCGATCAGCGTCGGCTCCGAGAACAACCACACGTTGACCGTGTCACCGGCAGACGCCGTCCCCACCGTCACCGTGATCGTCTCCCCCGCACGAGCCGACGCCGGAGCCGACACCCCACCACGACTCGCCTCCGTCAACAGCGACTCCGACGGCGCCACCGGAACGACCGGGGCAGCCGAGGGAACCGGAGTCGGGCCCGCGGTGGGCGTCCCACCCGGGGTCGGGGTCGACGTCGTGCCGTCGCCCGGGGTCGGGGTCGGAGTCGGCGTCGGCGTGGGCTCCGTTCCCGGGTCGGTGTCGCCGCCCTTGCACGGGTACGTCCCCGTGCGGAGCGAGAACCCGTCCGTGTCGTTGTCGTCCGCGTAGAAGGTCGCGCGCTCCCCGTCGGTGCAGACGCCCGAGATCGCGAAGCCCTCGTTGGCGAGCGTGCGGTCGGCGGCCGAGGGCGCCTCGTACAGCGTCGAGGGGGCGAAGGCCCCGTCGGTCACCTCGTACAGCGCGGTCCGACCGGAGCACACCTCGTCGCAGACCACCCAGAGCGCGTCGAGCGTCGGGTCGAACTGCAGGTCGGCGACGACGGCGAGCGACGTCGCGATGGTGGCGACTCGTGCCGAGGACCCGTCGTCCATCAGGGCGTAGGCGTACACGCTCGCGGTGCCCTCGACCCCGACGAAGAACAGGCCCTCGCCGTGTCCGGCGTAACTCGACGGCGCGTAGGCGCTGCCGGTGCGCTCGTCGGTGAACCCGTTCGCGGTGAGCCAGGTGTCCGGGATCCAGGTGATGCCCTCGAGCCCGGCGTTCGCGCCGAGCCCAGGGAAGTCCACGGCGAGGTTCCACTCGTCGGTGGCCCGCAGGGTGTTCTCGGAGCCGGCGGTCGTGGCGTAGCGCAGGACCGACGGGCGGCTCGTGCTCGAGACGTCGTTGTTCCGCTCGGTCGAGACGTAGACGGCACCGGGGTCGTCGCTCGTGACCGTCACGCCCTCGGCGTCCGGGGTGCCCGTGCCGTCGGCGTAGCGCAGGTCGGTACCCGCGGCGTTCGACGGCGTCCAGCCGCCCGCACCGTCCGAGGTCAGGTGGTAGAGCAGGCCGTCGCCGTTCTGCACGGCCCAGAGCTGCCCGTCCCGCGAGGCCGTCGAGGTCGTCCAGTCGAGGCCGCTCAGGTCACCGGTGAAGGTGTCCTCGTCGTCGAGCACGGTCTCGTCCGGGCCGCCGGGCCAGGCCTCGGCGGTGACGACGCCGGCGAACCGGTTCGCCGCGCCCTTCGTGGGCGCTGCCGTCTCGGCGAAGTCGCCGGTGCCGTCGGGGTTGCGGCCGGAGGTGGTGGCGGCGTGCGCCGTCCACGAGGTCGAGTCGACGAGCGCACCGCGGGCGTCGAAGAGCCGCGCGGAGTCCGCCTTGCCGAGTCCGAAGCCGAACGCCGCCTCGTCGAGGACGGTGAAGCCCCCGGCCGCGACGGTCGTGCCCGCGGGGATCGTGTACGCGTGGTCGTCCTCGCTGTCGCGCAGCACGTACCCGCCCAGGTCGACTGCAGTGCTGCCGGTGTTGGTCAACTCCACCCAGTCGCCGGGAGTGCCGTCCTGCGACTCGACCTCGTTGATCCGCACGGGCGAGGAGCAGTCGTTCGCGGCGCCCTTGGTCGAGGCCGTGGTGTCCACGAGCGGCCCGACGCCGTCGGCGCAGCGGCCGTAGGTGACGCCCGCGTGGGTCGTCCAGGCGTACCGGAGCACCAGGTCGCCGGCGGGATCGTAGAGGCGCGCGGTGTCCGCACCGCCGAGCCCGAAGTCGAAGCCAGGGGCGGTCGCGGACAGCTGGTCAACGACGAAGTACCCGCCGGCGGCGATCGTCGAGCCGCTGGGCAGCACGGAGGCGTCGTGCGAGCCGTCGGAGTCGAGGAACGCGTACCCGGTCAGATCGATCGCGGTGCCCGAGGTGTTCTTGAGCTCCACCCAGTCGGTGTCGTCGCCGTTCGACTCGACCTCGTTGACGACGAGGCCGTTCGCCGCGACGGCGCCGACGGCCGGGTCGTCGTCCCCGACGGCTGCGAGGGCCGGGCTGGCGGTGACGACACCGGCGGCGACGACCAGGGCGGTCGCGACGAACGCGCCGATCCGCATCGTGGGTGGGCGCAGGGCAGGAACACGCATGCGGGGTCCTTCTCGGGGGAGGGAGCGGGCGGAGACCTGCAAGACTGTTCAGCATCCACGCGACCGGCCGGTGGCCGCGGGGTGAACGCACGGTGTCCCGGGTCGGGACCGGCGCCCTGGACCCGCGGCGTGCGGACGGGAGGCGCGGGGCGGGCCCGCACCGCGCCTCCCGTCCGCCGTGCGGTCGCGCCCACCGCGCATGGTGGGCAGAAGGTGACCCCGTCGTCAGCGCCGGATCAGCAGGGTGCTGGCCCGCGGCGAGAGCGCGGCGTCGAGCACCAGGCAGGCGGCACCCACGGCGGCGACGTCGGCCCCGCGGTCGCTCTCCACCACCTGCACGGCGTGCTTCGGCACGAGCAACGGCGACCCGACGATGGCGGTCCGCGCAGCCGGCAGCGCAGCACTCGCGATGCGCGACCAGAACGGGCCGCCGAACACCACGCGGTCGATGTCGAGCAGGTTCACGATGAGGACGACGGCGTTGCCCATGACGGTGCCGGCATCGGCCGCGAGCGTGACGGCGGTGTCGTCCCCGTCCGCGATCGCTGCGGCGAGCTCGTCCCACGCGGCGTTCACAGCGTCGACATCGGCGTCTGCGTCAGCCTCGGCGACCGCGGCGCCGCCCGACAGAGCGAGCCCTCGCGACCGGGCGATCCGCACCAGCCGGTCCGGCGCGACGGCCGCACCGACCTCGCCGCGCGTGCCCGAGCCGTCCGGCGTGCCCGCGAGTGACCCCTGGTCGACCATGATGTGCCCGGCGTCACCCGCGTTCGACCCCACCCCGCGCAGGGGTTCGTGGTCGACGACGAGCCCGACGCCGAAGCCGGTGCCGAAGTACACGAACGCGAAGTTCCGTGCCGAGGACTCCCCCGCCAGGAACATCTCGCCCACCGCGGCGGCCGTGACGTCCTTCTCGAGCAGGACCGGGTAGCCGGTGGCCTCGGCGAGCGCGTCGCGCAGCGGCACGTCCCGCCACCGGGGCAGGAACGGCGGGTCGACCACGATGCCGGCCTCGACGTCGATGGGTCCGGGGCTCGCGATCCCGACACCGAGCACGCTGTCGACGGCCACCCCGGCGTCGGCGACGAGCCCGTCGACGGCCGAGGCGATGGTGCGCACCACCTCGGACGGGTCGTCGGCCGTGGGGGTCGAGGTCGTGGACGCGGCGACGACGGTGCCGGCGAGGTCGAGCAGCACGTAGGTGACGACGGCCGGGTCGACGTGCACGCCGACCGCGTACCGGCTGCCCGGTTCGAGCCGCAGGATGGTGCGGGGCTTGCCGCGGCCGGACACGACGGTGCCGGACTCGACGATCATGCCGGCCTCGATCAGGAACCGGGTGACGTTCGACACGGTCTGCGCGCTCAGTCCGGTGCGTGCTGCGAGTTCGACGCGACTCAGACCGTCGGGTGAGCGGCGGACGGCGTCCAGGACCACGGTGCGGTTGAAGCCGCCGATCGACGGGAGGTTCGCTCCGCGTCGATGCTCTGCCATGCCGCGACCATACCGCGGCAACGGTGCGGTCTCGGTCTGCCGTCGTCACTGGCTTCCGCAGGGTCAGCACCGTTACCCTGGCCGCATGTCCGACCTGCGCCTGGAAGAACTCTCCGCGAAGACCGCCGCCGCGGCGAACTCCCTGACGCTCAAGCCGGGCCAGGAACAGTTCGTGCAGCCGACCACCTACGGGGTCGCCGAGTCCGACGTCAAGCCGAGCTCCGCGTGGACCCGTGTCGTCCTCGACGACGACGAGGTCCTCGGCCTGATCATCGGTTCCTTCGACGCCGACAACGCGCAGGAAGAGCTGCGCAGCTGCATCTGGCGCGTCAACGTGGCGGCGAGCGCACAGGGCCGGGGCGTCGGTCGCTTCGCCGTGCACGGCCTGGCGGACGAGGCGCGCAGCCGTGGGTTCGAGCGGCTGACGGTCGTGTACGAGCCGGGCGGAGACGACAGCCCGGAGGCGTTCTTCCGTGCCGTGGGCTTCGAGGTCGTGCGTGAGACCCAGTACGGCGACCACTTCGCGGTCCTGACGCTCTAGCGCGCTCCGACGACGTGGCGTCCGACGACGTGCCTTCCGACGATGCCGCCGTCGTCGACTTCGGCGCCGCCGTCGCCGAGGTGGTGCGGATGATCCCGCCGGGTCACGTCATGACGTACGGCGACGTCGCCGCCACCCTCGGGTCGCGGGCGTCACGCGCCGTCGGCAAGGTGATGGCGCACGAGGGCGCCGAGCTGCCGTGGTGGCGCGTGGTGCGCGCGGGTGGGCACCCACCGCTCCACCACGAGGCCCAGGCACTCGAGCACTACCGCGCCGAGGGGACGCCGCTCGTGCACGGGCCGACGGCCTGGAGGCTCGACATGCGTCGTGCGCGCTGGTCACCGGCAACCGACGCGGACGACCCGTTCTGATCCCGGTGCGCGCGGCTCGGCCTCAGCGGTCGAAGCGCGCACCCTTCGGGTTCGCGGGCAGCAGGCACAGCACGGACACGATGAGCGAGCCGAGGCCCGGCAGCACGTGCAGGAACTGCCAGAAGCCGGACAGGTTCGCGTCGTGCAGCCGTCGGGCGCCGAGGGCGAGCGAGCCGATGAGCGTCGCGAGCACCCACAGCATGAACAGGTACGAGCCGACGGGGTTCTCGAGCACCGGGGTGTCCGGCGTGAACACCTGCGGCACGAGCTGCAGCACGAGCCCGATCGCGAACGACGTCAGCCACCACCACCAGAACTCGGCGCGCGACGCCCGTCCGGTGAACACGGTGTACTTCCGCCAGAACCGTCGGACGGCCTCGGTGAAGGGGGCACCGTAGAAGGGGTCGTGCAGGGCGACGCCGCCGGGCTGCACCACGCTGTCGTTGCTCATGGAGCAAGCCAACCACGTGGTGCAGCCCGACCCGGGCCTAGACGAGCGAGTCGCGCCAGGCCGCGTGCAGCTGGGCGAACCGTCCGGTACCGGCGATGAGGTCGGCGGGGGTGCCGTCCTCGACAATCCGGCCGTGTTCCATCACGAGCACCCGGTGGGCGATCGCGACGGTGGACAGCCGGTGCGCGATGATCACCGCGGTGCGGTCGGCGAGCAGGGTCTCCAGGCCCTCCTGCACGAGCCGCTCCGAGGGGATGTCGAGCGACGCCGTCGCCTCGTCGAGGATGAGCACCTTCGGGTCGGCGATGAACGCACGCGCGAACGAGAGCAGCTGCCGCTGCCCAGCCGACACCCGACCGCCGCGCTTGTTCACGTCGGTGTCGTACCCGTCGGGCAGCGCCATGATGAACTCGTGCGCGCCCACGGCCTTGGCCGACGCCTCGATCTCCTCACGGGACGCACCGGGCTTGCCGAGCGCGATGTTGTCCGCGACGGTGCCGGAGAACAGGTACGCCTCCTGCGTGACCATGACGATCGCGCGGCGCATGTCCTTCGTGTCGAGGTCGCGCAGGTCCACACCGTCGAGCTTCACCGAGCCCTGGGTCGGGTCGTAGAAGCGCGCCATGAGCTTGGCGAGCGTCGACTTGCCGGCTCCGGTGGACCCGACGAGCGCGATGGTCTGCCCCGCCGGGATGTGCAGGTCGAACTCCGGCAGCACGACCTTGCCCTTGCTGTACGCGAAGACGACGTCGTCGAAGTCCATCTTCCCGGTGGCGTCCGCCAGGCGGGTGGGCTTCACGGGGTCCGGCACGCTCGGCCGTTCCTCGAGGACACCCGAGATCTTCTCCATCGCCGCCGAGGCCGACTGGTACCCGTTGTAGAACATCGCGAGTTCCTGCGCCGGGTCGAAGAAGCGCTTGGCGTACAGCGCGACCGCGAGCAGCGCACCGACCTCGAGCGTCCCACCGACGATCCGGAACCCTCCGACGATGACGACCGCGGCGAGCGTGGCGTTGCCGATGAGCACGAGCACCGGGTCGAAGGTGCCGAACAGGTTGAACACCTTCGTGTTCGCCACCCGGTAGTCCTCGACGAAGCCGCCGTACTCGTCACGGTTGCGGGACTCCTTGCGGAACGCCTGCACCGCGCGGATGCCCGTCATCGTCTCGACGAAGTGCACGATCACGCGCGCCGAGGTGACACGGGTGGCGCGGAACAGCGTCTGCGAGTTCGTCTGGAACCAGCGGATCAGGAACCAGAGCGGCACGAGCGACACCGCGAGCACGAGCCCGGACGTCGGGTCGAGCAGCACCAGGGCCACGGCCGTGAACGCCATGTACAGCACACCCTGGATGAGCTGGTTCAGCCCGGAGTCGAGCAGCTCGCGGATCGAGTCGAGGTCACTCGTCTGGCGCGAGATGATCCGGCCCGACGTGTAGGTCTCGTGGAACTCGAGCGAGAGCCGCTGCGTGTGCAGGAACACCCGCTTGCGCAGGTCGAACAGGATCGCCTGGCTGATCCGTGCCGCGAGCACCGTGTACCACGCCGTGAGCACCGCGCCGAGGACGGCCACGACGATGTACGTCGCGACGACGCCGAACGCCGGCACCCAGTCGTTCTGGTCCATCACCGCGGGCAGGGCGTTGTCGATGCCCCACGCGATGAGCGCCGGACCCGCGACGGTGCCGGCGGTCGAGACCACGACCACGATGCCGAGCAGCACGAGCCGGAGCTTCAGCGGTGCTGCGAGGGACCCGAGCAGGGCGAGGGACCGGCGCCGCAGGCGCTTGCTCTCGGCCTTCGTGAAGTCCTCACGCTCCTCGCCGCGCACGCCCATGGTGGTGATCGAGGCGGTGACGGGCGCGGCAGACTGCTCGTCCGGAGCTTCCTGCGGGACGGACGCCGTTCCTCCCGGCAGGTTCTGGTCGGTCTGCTGGCTCATGCCATCGCCTCCTGTCGTGCGGTCGCGTCGTCGTCGTCGAGCGACGAGATGACGTAGCGGTAGTGCTCGTTGGTGGCCATCAGATCGTGGTGGGTCCCGACTGCCGTGATGACGCCGTTCTCCATCAGGGCGACCCGATCGGCCAGCGTCACCGTCGACGGACGGTGCGCCACGATGAGCGACGTGGTGTCGGCGAGCACGCGCCGCAGGCCCGCCTCGACCCGTGCCTCGGTGTCGACGTCGAGCGCCGACAGCGGGTCGTCGAGCACGAGCACCGACGGCCGCGCGGCGATCGCGCGGGCGAGTGCCAGGCGCTGGCGCTGGCCGCCGGACAGCGACAGCCCCTCTTCACCGACCCGGGTGTCGACGCCGTCGGGCAGGTCGTCCACGAAGGACGCCTGCGCGATGTCGAGCGCCTCGCGCATGAGCGCCTCGGCCTCGGCACCCTGCACGTCCGGTCGACCGAGCAGCACGTTCTCACGCACCGTCGACGAGAACAGGGTGGCGTCCTCGAAGGCGACGCCGACGTGCCGGCGCAGCTCTTCGCGGGTGAGGTCGCGGATGTCGACCCCGTCGATCGTCACCGAACCGCCGGTCACGTCGTACAGACGCGGCACGAGCGAGAGCAGCGTCGTCTTGCCGCAGCCGGTGAGCCCGACGAGCGCCATGGTCTCGCCCGGCTGCAGCTGCAGTTCGACGCCGTTGATCAGGTCCGGGTACTGCGGTGCGGAGTCCTGGTACCGGAAGTGCACGCCGTTGAACGACAGCGCACCGTGCGGCTCCGCGATCGTCTTCGGGTGCTCCGGGTCGGTGATGGTGTTCTCGGAGTCCATGACCTCGAAGAAGCGGTCGACCGCCGTGCGGGTGTCGAACGTCATCGAGAGCAGGAAGCCGATCGACTCGATCGGGAACCGCAGCACCGTCGCCGTCGCGAAGAACGCGAACAGCTGGCCGACGCTGAGCTGCCCCTGCGACGCCAGCCAGATGCCGGCGAGCAGGCACAGCGCGAACGCGACGTCCGGCACGAGCAGCAGCCACAGCCAGATGCCCGCGATGGCCTTCGCCTTCTTGATCTCGGTGCCGCGCAGGGCCTCGGCCTGCTCGCTGAACTCCTCGAGCTTCGCGCCGCCGCGACCGAACGCCTTGAGCACGCGGATGCCGTGCACCGACTGCTCGACGCTCGTGGCGAGGTCACCGACCTGGTCCTGGCTGCGGCGCGCGACGGCGGAGTACCGGCGCTCGAACAGCAGGCCGTTGATCCACAGCGGGATCGACGCGATCAGGAAGATCAGCCCGAGGATCCACCCGAAGGTGAACAGCACGACGAAGCCGACGACGATCGTCACGATGTTCACGACGAGCAGGACGACGCCGAAGGCCAACCAGCGCCGGATCAGCGACAGGTCCGACACGGAACGGGAGAGCAGCTGCCCGGACTCCCAGCGGTCGTGGAACGCGACCGGCAGGTCCTGCAGCTTCGCGTAGAGCGCGTTGCGCATGCTCGTCTCGATACGGGTCGAGGGGCGCATCACCAGCCTGCGGCGTGAGGCGATGAAGAACGCCTCGAGCGCACCGAGGGCGAGCACCCCGAGCCCGGCGGGCCAGATCTGTGCCGAGTCGCGCGACGACAGCGGACCGTCGACGAGCCACTGCAGCACGTAGGGGATTGCGAGCGCCACCAGGGAGGCTCCCATCGCTGCGGCCATGCCGCCGATGAGGCGCCCCTGGTAGGGCTTCACGTAGGGGTGGATCCGCGCGATCGCGCGGAAGGTGGACGGGCGCGCCGTGGTGGGCGACTTGGACATGCGTTGCGTCCTCATGCGTCTGCCGGGTCCCCGGGTCGCGCTGCGCGGTGCGTGCTCGCTGCTGCTGCTGCTTGCTTGCTGCTTGTTGCTTGCTCGCGTCGCGCGGCTTCGGCCTGGAGGCTCGGTGTGGCGTTGCGTGGTGATCATCGGCCGGGCGCGTGGTCGCGTCTCCGCCGTCACTCGCGTGACGTCGGTCGGGCCGGAGGCACCGAGGGACAGTCGTCCCCCGGGTTCAGGCGGGTGGTTCGCGGACGCCGGTGGTGCTGCGTCGCGGGGCCGTGGGAACGGCCCGACTAGACGGCGGCCGCGGCACGGGGCCGCGGTGCGATCAGGGATCGCCGTGCGGGAGTGGTCCCCACGACGGACACGAGACCTGCGCGGGCGGCCGTCGCCACGGTTCCGGTCATGTTGTCCATCGTCACTCCAGTCGTCGTCTTCGTCACCGTTGTGTCCGCGGTGCCGCCGGTCCCGAGGGATCGTCGGCTGCCTGCCGCGGAGCCTTACAGACTATTCACAGTGACTCACGGCGCGCAATGGTTCGTCACCGATTGTTCACATCAGTGGAAGAAGTGGCGCTCGCTCGTGAAGTACATCGTGACGTCGGCGGCCTTCGCCGCGGCGATGACCTCGTCGTCGCGGACACTGCCACCGGGCTGCGCCACCGCACGGACACCGGCGTCGAGCAGCACCTGCAGGCCGTCCGCGAACGGGAAGAACGCGTCCGACGCCGCCACGCTGCCGGTCGCGCGGTCACCGGCACGGTTGACCGCGAGGTGGCAGGAGTCGACCCGGTTGACCTGGCCCATGCCGACGCCGACGCTCGCGCCCTGGTTCGCCAGCAGGATGGCGTTCGACTTCACCGAACGGCTCGCACGCCACGCGAAGGCCAGGTCGGCGAGGGTCTGCTCGTCAGCGGGCTCGCCGGCGACGAGGGTCCAGGTGGCCTGGTCGAAGCCCGTGAAGCGATCGGCGTCCTGCACCAGGAACCCGCCGGAGATCTGCTTGACCTCGCGGTCTGCGAGCGCGAAGTCGGCCGGCAGCGTGAGCAGGCGGATGTTCTTCTTGCGGGACAGGATCTCGAGCGCCTCGGGGTCGAACCCGGGGGCGACGACGACCTCGGTGAAGATGTCCTTCACGGTCTCGGCCATGGCCACGGTGACCGGGCGGTTCGCGGCGATGACCCCGCCGAACGCCGAGAGCGGGTCGCAGGCGTGCGCGGCGGCGTGGGCCGAGGCGATCGGGTCGGCGGCGTCGGCCGGGGCGATCGCGATGCCGCACGGGTTGGCGTGCTTGATGATCGCGACGGCGGGCTCGTCGAAGTCGAAGGCCGCACGGACCGCTGCGTCGGCGTCGACGTAGTTGTTGTACGACATCTCCTTGCCGTGCAGCTGCGTGGCCTGCGCGATGCCGGTGCCGTCGGACGTCGTGTAGAGGGCCGCGGCCTGGTGGGCGTTCTCGCCGTAGCGCAGGGTCGCGGACAGCTCGGCCTCGACCGTCAGGTGCTCGTCGAACGCACCCGGAGTCCGGATGTCGCCGGCGGTCGTCGGGGCTGCAGCGGCGGTGACGACGTCGCTCGCGAAGTAGGACGCCACCGCGGTGTCGTACGCGGCGGTGTGCGCGAAGGCCTGGGCGGCGAGGCGCTTCCGGAGCTCGAGCGTGGTGCCGCCGGCTCGGACGGCCTCGACGACCTCGGGGTAGGACGCCGGGGACACGACGATCGCCACGTTCGGGTGGTTCTTCGCCGAGGCGCGGACCATCGCGGGGCCGCCGATGTCGACGTTCTCGACCACGGTCGCGGTGTCGGCACCCGACGCCACGGTCTCGACGAACGGGTAGAGGTTCACGACGACGAGCTCGAACGGCGCGATGTCGAGGTCGGCGAGCTGCTGCTCGTGCGACTCGAGCCGTAGGTCGGCGAGCAGGCCGGCGTGCACCGACGGGTGCAGCGTCTTCACGCGACCGTCGAGGGACTCGGGGAACCCGGTGACGCTCGCGACGTCGGTGACGGCGTAGCCCGCGTCACGGATGGTCTGCGCGGTGGAGCCGGTCGACACGATCTCGACCCCGGAGTCGGCCAGGGCACCGGCGAGCTCGAGCAGGCCGGACTTGTCGCTCACCGAGAGCAGTGCACGGCGGACCGGGACCACGTCACGGTCGCGGTAGAGGCTGGGGTCGGCTGCGTGCACGCTCATGCGCTCGGGGTGCCCTTCAGGTCGGTGGTGCCGTTGGCGATGTCGAGGATGGTCTGGATGAGCAGGCGGCGCTCGACCGGCTTGATGCGGTCGTGCAGCGTCGACTCGGTGTCCCCCGGCAGCACCGGGATGCGCTCCTGCGCGAGGATCGGCCCCGTGTCGACGCCGTCGTCGACCGCGATGACGCTCGCACCGGTCTCGGTGACCCCGGCGGCCAGGGCGTCTCGCACACCGTGGGCGCCGGGGAACTCGGGCAGGTACGCCGGGTGGGTGTTGATGATCCCCGGGGCGAACTCGGACACCACGGCCGGGGGCAGCAGGCGCATCAGGCCGGAGAGCACGAGCAGGTCGGGCGACCACGGGCGGATCTGCTCCGCCAGGGCCTGGCCCCACTCGGCGCGGGAGTCGTAGCGGGTGAACGGCACCGTGAAGGTCGGGATCGAGAACTCCTCGCCCAGGCCGAGACCCTCGGCGTCACGGTCGGCACCGATGGCGACGACACGGGCGGGGTACTCGGCGTCGAAGGTCGCTTCGAGCAGGGCTCGGAGGTTCGACCCGGTACCGGAGATCAGGACGACCAGTTCGAGCACGGCACCAACCCTACCGGCAGGCACGCACCCGACGGGCGCTGTTACCGGTCGTCCTTCGGCTGCCGCCACCAGGGCAGCTCGTCCTCGGGGATCTGGTCGGTGACGTCCCACTTCGCCGGGCGGGACTGCTCCGCCGACCGCGGGGCGGACGCCCTGGTGTCGGGCGCGACGTCCACGCGGTCCGCCTCGGCGGTCTCGTCGACGTCGTCCCGGCCGGCGACGAACTCCTCGGTGCTCCAGGGGAACGCGGGCTGGGCGTCGGTCGGCACCGGGGTCGGTGCGGGGTGGGACGCGGGCGTGGGGGCTGCGGGCCGCTCGGGGTCGGGTCGCTGCGGGCCGGGCCGCTGCGGGCCGGGCCGCTGCGGGCCGGGCCGCTCCGGCTCGGCGTCGGAGCCGGTCACACGGTCGCGGAGTGCACCGGCCCGTCCCCGGACACCCCCGGCCGCGCCGGCCAGGCGGTCGCGGAGGCCACCCAGGGCTGCTCGTCCGGCACTGCGGCGCTCCGGTTCGGGCTCGGCGGCCAGGCGGTCGGCGGCCACGGCGTCGGTCTTCGCCCAGTCGGGGAGCTCCACGTCGTGGTCGGTGTCGCCGGCGCGCGGTGCGACGGGCGCGGGGGCCGAGGCGGGCCGTGCGGGTGCCGCGTCGGCGGGCTCGCTGCCGATCGGCGCGCCGCTGACTGGCGCGCTGCTGATCGGCTCGGTCGCGCGCTCGGTCGTCGCGCGGGGCCGTGCGGCCGTCGACCCGTCGTGGGACTCCTCGACCACGAAGCGGTGCACGTCGGTGGTGCGCCCGGCGCCGGCCTGGTCGAGCGCGGCGAGCAGGGAACCCTCGCTGACGTCGACGCCGGCGCGCGCCGTCTCGTTGTCGTCGTCGGATTCGTCGGCCTCGGTCCAGCGCTCTCGCGTCCACCCACGGTCCGGCAGCCGGACCAGGTCGCTGCCCGCGGCGAGGGCGATGATCGCCGGCAGGCCGACCTCGAGTGCGGCGAACCCACCGACCGCCAGGGCGTCCGGGCCGACGTCGGCCAGGCGCCCGGGGCCGAACGAGCCGGACGACACCCAGGCGATCAGCCCCGTGAGCACACCGGCCACGAGTCCTGCGACGACGCCGCCGAGCGCACGGTGCAGCGCGGAGTCGGCGGAACCCAGGGCCCGCACCAACCGCGGTCGCATCGAGCCGCCGATCGCGAACCCGGCGATGACCGGCACGAGGATCCAGACGAGTCCGAAGGTGTGACCGGCGGTCGGCAGCGCGCCGAAGACCGGCAGACCCGGGATCGGGCCCAGGGTCGTGGCGATCGGGGACACGCTCGACCCGGTGCCGATGGCGAACCCGGGGCCGATCAGCCACGAGGTCGCCCACCCGACGAAGTCCGGCAGGAACGCGAGCTGTCCGACGGTGAGTGCGACGCCGCCGATGACCCCGGCGTGCGACTGCTCGTACAGGGTGATGACCTCGGCGAAGGACGTGAAGAGGAGCAGGCCGACGAGCACCGCGGCCACGCCGACGACCACGGCGGTCGCGGCGGTCCCGGCGCGCAGGCCGAACCCGGCGACGGACCGCCAGACGGCGGGGATGCGGTCGACCAGGTCGATCACGCGCTGGGTGACGGGGTCGGCGGGAACGTCGCGGCGGCGGCGGCAGACCTCGGAGGCCGCGAACGCGGGGATCCCGAACCAGAGCGCCGGCAGCACCACGGCCTGCCAGAGCGTGGGGCGGGTGGCAGCGGAGGTCGACGACAGCGCGACGGCCACACCGAGGAGCGCGACGGCGGCGGTCCCGACCAGCAGGCCGGTGGTGCGGTGCTCGGTCTCCGCGAACCGACGTCCGGCACGGGCACCGAGCCATGCCGTCACGACCGCGAACCCGAGGGCCGCGAGGGTCACGTGGATGGGGTCGGCGGCGCCGCTGACCCCGGTGCTCCTGGCGAGTGCGGACCCGAGCAGGAACGAGACGTCGACGCCGTGTCCGACCAGCCAGACGCTGCCGGTGGCCTTCCAGAACACGTCCCAGTCGACCTGCAGGCCGTACTCGAACCCCCAGAGCAGCGTCAGGGGCACGAGGGCGATCCCGATGCCGACGCCGACCGTCACGACCGCCTCGATCGCGGCGAGCAGAGCGGTTCCCAGGCGGTTCATCGCAGCGAGGATACGTGCCCCTCGCGCGGCCGCCCCGGAGCCGCGCGGCTGCCGACGCAAAACACCGGTGTTCGCAGGACGAACACGCGCAGGACGCGGTTCAACCGACGAACACCGGTGTCTTGCGGAACGGGCGGTCGCTACCGAGCGGCGACGACCTCGCGCAGCAGCGCGGCGGTCTCGGACGGCGTCTTGCCGACCTTGACCCCCGCGGCCTCGAGCGCCTGCTTCTTCGCCTCGGCGGTGCCGGCAGAACCGGACACGATCGCGCCGGCGTGGCCCATCGTCTTGCCCTCGGGAGCGGTGAAGCCCGCGACGTAGCCGACGACCGGCTTGGTGACGTGCGCCTTGATGAACTCGGCCGCACGCTCTTCCGCGTCGCCACCGATCTCACCGATCATCACGATGGCTTCGGTCTCGGGGTCGGCCTCGAACGCGGCGAGCGCATCGATGTGCGTCGTGCCGATGACCGGGTCGCCGCCGATGCCGATGGCGGTCGAGAAGCCGAGGTCTCGGAGCTCGTACATCATCTGGTAGGTCAGGGTGCCGGACTTCGAGACGAGCCCGATCGGGCCCTTGCCGGTGATCGTCGCGGGGGTGATGCCGACGAGGGACTCCCCCGGGGTGATGATGCCGGGGCAGTTCGGCCCGATGATCCGGGTCGTGCCGCCCTTCGCCTTGGCGTGCGCCCAGAACTCGGCAGAGTCCTGCACGGGGATGCCCTCGGTGATGACGACGACGAGCGGGATCTCGGCGTCGATGGCCTCCGTCACGGCGTCCTTCGCGAACGCCGGCGGGACGAAGACGATCGAGACGTCGGCACCGGTGGTGTCGATGGCCTCGCGCACCGAGCCGAAGACCGGCAGCGACACGTCGCCGTGGGTGACGGTGGTGCCGGCCTTGCGAGCGTTGACACCGCCGACGACGTTCGTACCGGCCTTGAGCATCAGGGCGGTGTGCTTCGTGCCCTCGCCACCGGTGATACCCTGGACGATGACCTTGGAGTCCTTGTTGAGGAAGATCGACATGGTCAGTCCCTTCAGGCCGCTGCGGCGGCGAGTTCGGCGGCCTGCTCGGCCGCATCGTCCATGGTCGCGGCGACGGTGACGAGCGGGTGCGCTGCCTCCGCCAGGATCCGACGGCCCTCTTCCACGTTGTTGCCGTCCAGGCGCACGACGAGCGGCTTGGTGGCCGCGTCACCGAGGATGCCGAGCGCGGCGATGATGCCGTTCGCGACGGCGTCGCAGGCGGTGATGCCGCCGAAGACGTTGACGAACACGCTCTTGACCTGCGGGTCGCCGAGGATGACGTCGAGACCGTTGGCCATCACCTCGGCCGAGGCACCGCCACCGATGTCGAGGAAGTTCGCGGGCTTCACGCCGCCGTGGCGCTCACCGGCGTAGGCGACGACGTCGAGCGTCGACATGACGAGCCCGGCGCCGTTGCCGATGACGCCGACCTGGCCGTCGAGCTTGACGTAGTTCAGGCCGTGGGCCTTCGCTTTGGCCTCGAGCGGGTCCTCGCTGGCGGTGTCCTCGAGCTGCTTGTGACCCTCGTGCCGGAAGTCGGCGTTCTCGTCGAGCGAGACCTTGCCGTCGAGTGCCAGGATCTGGCCGTCGCCGGTGCGGACGAGGGGGTTCACCTCGACGAGGGTCGCGTCCTCGCCCTTGTAGACGTCGTAGAGCTTGACGAAGACGTCGGCGACGGCGTCCTGCAGCTCCGATGGGAAGTTCGCCTGCCGAGCGATCTCGAGCGCGGCGGCCTTGTCGATGCCGGTGAGCGGGTCGACCTCGATCCGGGCGAGCGCCTCGGGCTTCTCGACCGCGAGCTGCTCGATCTCCATGCCGCCCTCGACGCTGGTCAGGGAGAGGTAGGAGCGGTTGGCCCGGTCGAGCAGCACGGAGAAGTAGAACTCCTCGGCGATGTCGGCGCCCTGGGCGACCATGACGCGCTGGACGGTGTGGCCCTTGATGTCGAGGCCGAGGATCGCCTGCGCGTGCTCGAACGCCTCGTCCGGGGTCTTCGCGACCTTCACGCCGCCGGCCTTGCCGCGACCGCCGACCTTCACCTGCGCCTTGACGACGACCACGCCGCCGATGCGCTCGGCCGCTGCTCTCGCCTCCTCGGGGGTGTCGGCGGTGATCCCCTGCAACACGGGAACGCCGTAGGACTCGAAGAGGTCCCTGGCCTGGTACTCGAAAAGATCCACGCTGTTCTTCTTCCCGCACGTTCCGTGCGATCGGCATCGGTTACCCGGTCGCCACACTCACCATCGAGGGTCGCTCGATGTCGAGACAACGGCCGTCACGCAGCCTAGCGCTGCTGGGTGGACGGCCGGTGCGCGGCCGGGAGGCACGGGTCGCCCCCGCCACGCGTGAGCCGCTGGGCGCACCCCTGGGACCATCCCCCAGCGTGCGCCCGGCAGTGTGGATCGGTGAACGAAGCACTCCGCACCCGCGCCACCGACGTGTTCGGCTGGCGCCTCCGCCCCGACCAGGAATCCGTCATCGACGCGGTGCTCGACGGGCGCGACGCACTCGCCGTGATGCCGACCGGGTCGGGCAAGTCCGCGATCTACCAGGTCGCCGGCCTCGAGCTGGACGGCATCGTCGTCGTGGTCTCCCCCCTCGTGGCGCTGCAGGAGGACCAGGTCGTCGGACTCGAGCACCACGAGGGCGCTCCCCGGGCCGTCGCGATGAACGCCACGAGGAAGGCCCGTGACGTCGCCGCGGCCTGGGACGCCGTCGCCGCGGGCGAGGTCGGCTACGTGTTCCTGGCCCCCGAACAGCTCGCGAAGGACGACGTGCTCGAGCGGCTGCACGACGCCGGCGTCGCCCTGGTCACCGTCGACGAGGCGCACTGCATCTCGTCCTGGGGCCACGACTTCCGCCCGGACTACCTGGCACTCGGCGAGGTCGTGGAGCGCCTCGGCCGTCCCCCCGTCCTGGCGCTGACCGCCACCGGCTCCGCCCCCGTGCGGGACGACGTGGTCGAACGGCTCCACATGCGCGACCCGTTCGTGCTCGCGTCGGGCTTCGACCGCCCCGGCATCCGGCTCGAGGTCGTCCGGCACGCCGAGGACGCCGAGAAGCGCCAGGCCGTGGTCGACCAGGTCGCCGAGCTCGACGGTGCCACCGTCGTCTACGTCGCCACCCGGGCGGCGACCACGGAGTACGCCGACGCCCTGGCGGCCCGCGGTCGCCGCGCGCAGCCGTACCACGCTGGCATGCGGATCGCGGAGCGCGAGGCCGTCCACACCGGGTTCCTCGACGGCGACATCGACGTGGTCGTCGCGACGAGCGCGTTCGGCATGGGCATCGACAAGCCCGACGTCCGGTACGTCGTGCACGCCGACGTCCCCGAGTCGATCGACGCCTACTACCAGGAGATCGGGCGGGCCGGACGGGACGCGGAACCGGCTGGCGCCACCCTGCACTACCGCGCCGAGGACTTCGGCCTGCGCACGTTCTTCGCGTCCGGCTCGCCACGACCCGCCTCGGTCCGGGCCGTGTTCGACGCCGTCCCGGCGACCGGCTCGATCGCCCGCTCCGCACTGGTGGAGGCCTCTGGCCTGTCGGCCCGCACCGCCGGTCGAGCACTGAACGCCCTGCTCGACGCAGGCGCCCTGCGCGACGACGTCGACGGTGTCTCCCGGGTGCCGGACGGCCCGCAGGACGCCGACCGTGCTGCCCGTGCCACCGCCGACCGTGCTGCCGAACGGGAACGGGTCGAGGAGTCCCGCATCGCGATGATGCGCCAGCTCGCCGAGACGACCGGGTGCCGCCGGCAGTTCCTGCTCGGCTACTTCGGCGACGAGCTCCCGGAACCGTGCGGCAACTGCGACACCTGCTCGTCCGGGACCGCTTTCGAGACCGCCGCGCACGTCGCCGACGGCGCCAACGACACCGCCTGGCCGCCGGACGCCCGGGTCGAGCACGCCGAGTGGGGCACCGGTGTCGTGATGAGCACGGAAGCGGACCGCATCACGGTCTTCTTCGAGTCCGCCGGGTACCGCACCCTCGCGCTTGCCGACGTCGAGGAACGCGACCTGCTCGAACGCGTCTGAACGAAGCGGGGAAGGCGCGGTCGCTCGACCACCCGTCGGCGACCGCGCTCCACTCCCCCGAGCATCGGCGATGCTGCCGTGGCGGTGTGACCGGCAGGTGACGCCCGGGTGAACACGACACGAAACCGGACGGCCGCCAAGCGCCGGCGGGTAGGCAGGAAGCCCGCAACGGAAAGGAACCACCATGAGCGACCCCGGCATCAGCCCCGTCGACGACTTCGACTCCCAGCAGCGTCGCGACGACGACATCGACCGTGAGCACGTCGGCCCGTACGAGGTGGACGAGGCCGAGGAGTCCCTCGAGACGGTGACGAACGACGCGGTCGCCGGCGAGACGGTGGAGCCGCAGCCCGGTGACGGCTCCGACGACGGCCCGACCGGTGGCGCCCCGCGCGAGGGCTCGCCCGACCTGTGGGAGCACGAGAACGAGCAGGACGAGGACCGTGCCGACCTCGGCAACGACCTCGGCACGAAGCCGCTCTGACCTGATCAGGTTCCGCCGGAACACGGCTCGATAGCATCGGGCCGTGTTCCGACGAGTCCGCTCCAGCGTCCGCAGCATGCCCTCGGCAGCGCGGCTGCTGGCGCTCGCGGCGATGCTGCTGGTCGCCGCCTCGGCACACCTCGCCGCCCGCTCGGAGCCCGGTGGCCGCTGGGTCCCGCTCCTGGTCGTCGGCGTCGTCGGTGCGGTCGTCACCGGATCACCGACCCGCCTCTGGCCGCTGCCCGCGATCTGGCTCGTCGCGACGCTCCTCGCCCTGACCGGTGACGCGCCCGTCGACCCCTCGAACACACGGGTCGCCCTGGTCGTCGGCGCAGTCGCGCTCCTGGCGGCGGTCGCCGTGGACCTGCGGCCCGTCCTGCGGGCGCGACGCCGACGGGGTGCGGCGTGACCACCCCACGGCCTGGAGGCGCGGCGCACGACCCGCACCGAGCCTCCCGTCCGTCTGCTGGCCGCGTGCACGACCGCCACCTGCGTCGGTTCCTCGCCGACAGCACACCCGTGGCCGCGGGCGGCCGCGCCATCCTGCTGCAGATCGCCGACCCGGTCGTCGCGGCCGGTGTCCGACGGCACTCGGACTTCGCCCGGCGACCCCAGCAGCGGCTCGCCCACACCCTGATGTTCGTCTACGCCGTCGTCATCGGCACGGAGACCGACTCGGCGACCGCGACGGGCTTCGTCAACCACGCGCACCGGCCCGTCGCCGGCGCCGACGACGTCGATCGGCAACTCTGGGTGGCCGCGACCCTGTTCGACTCCGCCCGGCGGGCGCACGACCTGTTCGGCACACGCGTCTCCGCGGCCCGCGCCGAGCAGGTCCTCGCCGCCTACGCCCCGATCGCCACCGCGCTGCGGGTGCCGCCGGAGCGCTGGCCGACCTCGGTGGCGGCGTTCGACCGGTACTGGCAGCAGACGTTGGCCGGACTCGAGGTCACCGATGACGCCCGCGGGGTCGTGCGCGACCTGCTGCACCCCCGGTTCGCGCCGCTGTGGGTGCGGGCCGTGATGCCCCTCGTGCGCATCGTGACCGTCGGGATGCTGCCCGATGGTCTCCGGTCGCAGTACGGGTTCGCGTGGGGGCCGCGCGAGGAACAACGGTTCCGCCGGACCGTCCGGGCGGTGGCCGGGGTGCGGGCGCTCGTGCCGGGGGCGCTGCTGCGGCTGCCGGGGCCGTTGCTGCTGCGGGCGATGCGGCGGACGGCGCGGCGGTATGCGGCGGCGGCTGATGCTGGTGGCGCTCCTGCTGGCGCCCCTGCTGCTGGCGCTCCTGCTGCCGGCGCTCCTGCTGCTGGCGCTCCTGCCGGTCCTCAGCCCGCGAGGACCCGCACGGCGTAGTCGCCCACCATCACGACGTCACCGGGCCGGGCGACGACCTGCGCGCCACCGACGCTGGGTTCCTGGGCACCGGACGCGCGGACGACCACCGTGCCGTTCGACGAGCCGAGGTCCTCGACCACCAGGCCGCCGTCCCCCGTCGGCCGCATCGCCGCGTGTTCACGCGACACCGACTTGCCCGGGTCGTCGAGCAGGACCGCTCGCCGACCCGGCGCGGTCGCGACCCGGCGTCCGACCACGACCGGCTGGTCGAGCGGGACGACGGTGCCGGGAGCGACCTCGAGCACGAGCCGCGGCACCACACCGATCGTCGGCAAGGGGTGCTCGGCACGCACCTCGGCGTCCGGCTCGTCGTCGGACACCGGTGCCGCGGGCAGCACCCACGCACGGGACAGGACCCCGGCCTGCCGGTCACGCTCGACGTCGGCGTGCGTGACCACCGGGCGCTCCGGGGCGTCCTCGTCCTTGCGGCGTCGTGCCACGGTGTACCCCTCGTTCTGGTGGTTGTCCACAAGTGGTGCGAGATGCGATGCGATCAAGTATGGTCGAGTCGCGCCGGGGGGCTCCCGGTTTCCACATCCGCATCGGGAGGGCATGCGCCATGGCCAACGTCAACGTCACCTACGACGATCTTCGCAACCAGGCTTCACAGCTTCGCAACGGCCAGAAGGCCATCGAAGACCAGCTGAGCCAGCTCAAGAGCCAGATCGACAACCTCGTCTCGTCGGGCTACGTCACCGACAAGTCCTCGAAGGCCTTCGACTCGACGTACTCGGAGTTCAACTCCGGTGCGACGCAGACCATCCAGGCCATCGACGGCATGGCGGGCTTCCTCGAGAGCGCGGCGAACACGCTCGAGTCGACGGACGAGCAGCTCGCGTCCAGCATCGGCTAGTCAGGACCAGCACGACGGTGGCCGGCGCCTTGGGGGTGCCGGCCACCGTTCTCGCCGCAGGGGCGGCGTCGACGAAGAGCAACAGTAGGAATCCACCGGGGGAACCGTGGCCGGCACCATCAAGCTCGATCTCGACCTGATCGGGAATCTCGCATCCGACCTCTCGAGGCTGCACGGCGACTTCGAACACGTCGCTTCTGCCGCATCTGACTACAAGATCGGCATCGGCTCGATGACGGTCAGCAGTGCGATCGACGACTTCGCGGGCAACTGGGACATCCGACGCGGGCGCCTCCGAGAGTCGATCAAGGCCGTCGCCGAGATGGCCGAGAGTGCGCACGACGGCTTCACGCAGACCGAGGTCGAGCTCGCGAACCGGATCCTCGGGAAGGACAGCTGATGGCACGGCCCAGCGACTGGAGCGCCGTCGACATGCAGCTCGATCCGGTGCCCGGCGACCCGGTCGAGGTTCGACAGTCCGCGTCGGGTGCCCGCTCGATCGAGCAGGCCATCACCGAGCAGGTCAACCGTCTCAACAGGCTCAAGGACGGCGATGGCTGGGAGAGCGAGTCGGGGACGAAGTTCCGCGACTCCGCCGGGGACCTCGCCGGCGCCATCGAGAAGGCCAAGGGCCGCTACACAGCGCTCGCCGCCGCGCTCGACCAGTGGGCAGACGGGCTCGAGGGGCTCCAGCGCGAGGCCGACGCCGCTCTGCTGCAGGCGCAGGACGCGCGGGACGCGCACCGCGCTGCGGCGAACCAGACGATCAGCGCCGAGGCGGACAGCCCGGAGCACCAGGACCAGGTCGACGCGCAGGACCGGGCGCTGAGTGCGGCACAGGGCGACATCGACGCGGCGAAGGCGATCATCCACCGGCTCGCCGGTCCCTTCGGCGAACAGGGTGAGTACGGGGACCTGGCCAGCCGGGTCGCCGATCGCATCCGTCAGGGCGCCGACGACGGCCTGAAGGACGGCTGGTTCGACCACGTGAAGCAGGCGATCCACGATGCACGTGGGGTTCTCAACGTGATCAAGGACGTACTGGATGCCGTGGGTGCGGTCCTCCTGGTCGTCACCGTGATCGCAGCCGTGTTCTTCCCCGCGGCACTCCCCGTGATCGCCCTCATCGGGCTCGCGGTTGCCGGCGCGAAGCTGCTGATCACGGCGACGCAGTCGGTAGCGGGTGACGCGAGCGCGAAGGACGTCGGCAAGGATGCGCTCGGGTTCGCACTGGCCGCGGTCGGGTTCGGCGCCGCCAAGTACGCCAGCTCAGCGATGGGGCTGCTGCGGGGGGCGGTCGGAGAGACACGCGCAGCCTCGGCTGCCGCCGCAGCGCGTACGGCGAACGCCGGGGCGGCCGGCGAGTTGAGTGCGTTCCTCCGGGGAGGCAGTGCCGGCGTCCGGGAGGCAGAAGCGATCGGCCGGAAGCCCCTCACGGCGTTGCTCGACACGTACGTCACCGGCGGTCTGATGGAGACCGCTCAAGTCCTCAAGCTCGCGCCGGACTCCGCGCTCGCACGCGAGGCCGCGACGCGCGCAGCGCTCGCGAACGGAGTCGTCGCGGGCTCCGGGCTCCCCGGTCTCACGGAGATGCCGGAACCCGTGGAGAACGTCGTCTCCGCCGCCACGGACTGGGACGGCTACTGGAAGTCGAAGAGCGAGATCCACGTCGGTTCGCTGTGACGCAGTACCGAGTCCTCTTGCCGGACGGGTGGTACCGGTACCCGGTCGACGGCGACCCGAAACGTGCCTCGCGAGCGTTCGCTGACCGACACCTCGTCCTCCTCGGCGGAGATGATCCGACTGCAGTCGAGGCACGGCGCCGCGCACGCGACGACATCAGCTCCGCCTTCACGACGATGGCGGATGCCGGTACGACCGACCTGTACTTCTTCGATGGCCGGTTCGGCGGAGCGCCGATGAACATGTTGTTCACGATCGGAGTCGTCTACCTCGGGCCGACGATCGCGGGACTCGAACTCGCTGAGGTCGCTCCGGCGCTCGGCGCTTCGACGACGCTCACGGATCTGCCCGTGGGGGCAGCGCTCCGGGCCCGTTCCGAAGGTGAGCTCGACGGAGGAGGACCGCTGCCGGCTTCGCTTCCCAGAGACCTCGCCGCGGCGTTCCTGGCTGGTTCGGGACCGGACGTGCCAGCGAGGACGACGCGCGTGGACTACCTCCTGCCGGTCCCGCAGGAGCACGGCTCCTTCGCGCTGATCTCGTTCCAGTGCGCCGGTGAACTGTTCACGGACGAGCGTGTTGCGCACTTCGACATCCTGATGACCGGCTTCGCCTGGGAGAGCGGACGATGAGGATCACGTGGCCACGGACCGACGTGCTCCGTCCGCTCGACCTCGAGGCACATCGTCTCGATCCCTCGAGCGCGCCGACGATCATCAGACGACTCAACGAGACGGATGCAGCGGCCGCCTGGATGGTCCACGAGGCCTCACGCGAGGTCGGCTGGGTCGCCGTCCGCACTGCTCCGCTTGCGGGTCGGTCTGCCGGAGTCGTTCGGGCTGGCCTTCGTGCTCCTGACCCGATCGGACCGATCGAGGAGTCGATGCTCGCCACGAGCAGCGGCGACGCACTGCGGCTGGTCCAACGGCTCGCGTTGGAGCGGCCCGGTGGCGCGCGTTTCGTCGTCGTCCAGGCATCGTGGTCCTGGGTCGTCGGAGACGAGCTCGTCGTCCTCTCTTCGAGCAGCGCAGAGCCCGCACTCGCCGAGCTGTTGATCACGCGCATCGACGCGCTCGCTGCGAAGATCGTCATCGATGCCTGAAACCCTTGCCCGCCCTGCCACTTCGAGTGACCGGGCGGACGCTGCGACAAGTGCCACGAGGCTCGTCATCGACGAGCAAGATCGGATCGTCATCCTCGACTGCGGCGGTGACCGAACGACGACCGATCCGGTCGCGCGCGCCTGGTTCCTGGACGAGGACGTCCTCCCGAGACGTCTCGCTCCCACAGCCAGCAACGGTGCCGTGCTGCTCGAGGACGTGAACGGCAACCTGTACCTCGTTCCGATCGATGATTGGTGGATGGCTCCCGTCTCCGTCGTACCGAGGGAACTCGCACTCCGCTCGAGCGGTCTCTCCACGTTGCTCGACCGTTTCGCCACGGATGCTCCGCTTCCCGGCCATCTCGCCTCCGCCCGCGTCCTCGCCCCCACGGACGAGCGACGACGCGCCGTGAGACAGAAGATGCTGATCGTGGTCATCCTGCTCGGACTGGGCGCCTTCCTGACGGACGCGTTCGGTCCGATCGTGCTCACGATGAACCGCGTCACCGACGCCCCGGTTCTGGGATGGATTTCGGCCGGTGCCGCTGCGGCCAACGCGATCGTGGTGCTGGCCATCGCCGCAGGGCGGAGGCGGCTGCCCAGGAAACTCCGGGGGCAGGCGCTCCGGCCCGTGGTCGGCCCTTCCTGGTTCCTCGACTCGGCGTCGATCAGCGCGGATGACCACGGTCTCGTCCTCGTCGACGGGCAGGGCATCGCGCAGCGGTTGGCAACACCGGATCGGCATCTCGGGCCGGACGTCGTCGTGCGCGCGGCGTTCGTGCACGACGAGGACCCACGGGTGCTGCTCATCGACGGAACGGACACGGTCCGCGCGCAGTTGCCGCTGCGCTCGTGGGCACCATCGCCGGACGACGCACTCGTCCTCCGAGAGTTCCTGCAGCGGCTCGGTGTCCTCACCCTCGTGTCGGACGATGTGCGCAACCAGCCCGCGCTCGCGCTCGACGAGATGCGCAGCAGCCGTGTCGGCCCGTCGTCGCTGATGCTGCCGAACGTCCTGGGGTCCGTGCCCGCGTACCCGTTCCTCGCATCGTCGGCCTTCACGACGGTCGTGCTCGCCGGCGCTCGTTCAGCAAGCCCTGGGGACACCTCGACGATCGTCACTGCCGTGTCCGCAGCCATCGCGGTCGCAGCGGTCGCAGCGGTCTTCGTCGTCGAATCGAGTTCACGTCTGCCCGTCGCTCGCATCCGTCCGGAACAGCACGGACGCCCCGATCGACCGACGCTCACCCGACGTCACCTCGTGGCCGTGGGCATCCCGCTCATCGGAGCAGCAGTCGCCGTCTGGTACTCGATGCAGGGCAACGTCTTCGCTGCGGCCAGCATCCCGCTCCTGGTACTCGCCGTCCCGCTCGTCTCGTGGCTGACCTTCCGTCGTCGTCGCGCAGAGCGGGGGAAGGCACCGGTCGGGCTCGGACGTTGGATCGTGATCGGAGCCCCGAGAGGAGACGAATGACTCGCCTGCTGTGGAACTACAACCGCGCCTGGACGCTGCTCGATGACGAGGGTCACATCGACGACGTCACCGACGCTGCGGTGGAGCATGCGCTCGCGCAGGCGAAGCAGCGGCCGAAGCGTCGAGAACGCACGGTCCTCCGAACGGTCATGCACGACATCGCTGCGTTCCAGTCCGCGGCGAAAGCGGAGAGCTGCTTCGTCCTCTCGACCACCGCGCCGACGGTTCGTGCGATCGCCTACGCGGTCGTGCACAGTGTCGCCGGCGTCGACCGCGCGGACAGCTTCATCGACGATGCTCGTGCACCGCGGGCGTCCGGTATCGGCGACGCCAGCGTCAGGGCACTCGACCTGCCCGTCGGCCGCGCAACGCTGGTGGAGATGCGGGAACGCAGCACCGACCGCCGGACACGGTCAGTGATGCAGGTCGTTCGCGCGATCATCCCGATCGTCGACGGCCTGAACGAGCTCACCGTGGTCGTGTCGTTCTTCGTCCCCGACGAGGACGACAGTGCACTCGCGCGGCCGATGCTCGACGAGCTCCTCCGCGACGTGCGTGTCGATTGGGGTTGAGCGTCATCACTGAGGCGGAGATGGTCGCGCAAGCAGCCGTTCCGAGCGACCGATGCGAAGCACGGCGACAACTGGGGCCGCTCGCCGTCGTGGACGGCCGCCCGTACGGCGCGCAGTCGGCGGGCACCATCGCGCTCACCGATCGGATCGCGCCCGCTCGGACGCTGGACTGGTCGGACGTCCTGCGCTCGATCGTCGTGAGGCCTGGCGACCGAGCCGTCGTGGTCCGTGACGAACACGGACGCGAGTTCGCACTCTGCGTGTCGTCGTGACCGGCGCCCCCGATCCGACGCCCGTCGACTTCCGCGGCCTCGAGGACATCGCCGGAGCGGACTGGTTGGTCGTCCCGCTACCCGAGGAGGTCCGGGGCAAGCCGAAGCGCTGGGCGAACTCGACCACCTCCCGACTCTTCCCCTGGTACGTCCGACCGTTCAGGACGGCGGAAGTGATCTCGACCGCGGCGTCGCTCGAGGTCCTCTGCAGGATGAGCGCACCCGACCTCCGGTTCGCGGTGTTCCGCCCGCAGCTCACGTCGATCACGAACACGACCACCGTCGCCGTCAGCGCGACCGATGAGCGGCTCGTCGGCCCCGGGAGCGCTCCGGCCGACGGCCTCCGAGCCGGCACCGGCACCCGTTGGGAAGCGGGAACCGAGACTTGGCCGTTCCTGGATGCAGCGGGAGCCGTGGCCGCTCGTCGCTGGCAGTTCCGCTCGGGTTCCTCGACCATCACCGTCACGGGGATCGGCGATCACGCTGCTGCCTTCGCTGGCGCTGAGGCGTCCCTGGAGGCCTTCGTCCGACGCATCACCACGCGAGGTGGGTGTTGAGACTGGGCGCGTCATGCGTGAGCCAACCCAGCTCCCCACACCGCGCCTCCAGTTCGACAACCCGTCCACAAGCCGGGTGCAACCCGGCCTGCGCATCGCAGGAACCTGCGAGAATCGACCCATGAGCGGCAGCACGACGCTGCGGGGGGCCTCGTCCGACCACCGCGCTGCGACCACGACGACCACGATCTCCGGTGCGGGGCGCCTCACGTGCGCCTGACGTTCACCGCGAGCCACCTTCCGTCGAGCGCCTCTGCCGACTTCGTCGTGGAGTGCGACGAGGACACCCTCCTCGGCGAGATCGTCGAGGTCGTCGCCAAGCGGCTCGGGCAGGGTGCCGCGTCGATCGTCGACGTCGCGGTCGACGCCGTACCGACCACCCCGCACGCCCGCGTCGGCGACGGCGTGCTGCTCGAGGGTGCACGCCTCACCTTCGGCGGACCGGCGCCGGTCCTGCCACTGCCGGGCGACCTGCCGAGCGTCCGGATCGTCGGGGGGCCGGGTGCCGGCACCGTGGTGGTGCTCGACGCCGGGATCGCCCACGTCGGGTCCGCGCCCGACGCGACGGTGTCGCTCCCCGACCGGTCGGCACCGGAGTACGCCGCCGTCCTGCGGCTCGACCTCAACCGTCGGTTCACCATCACCCCGACGAAGGATTCTCGGGTCCTCGTCGACCGCACCGAGGTCGATGAAGAGACCCCGGTCGAGCCGGGCAGCATCGTGACGATCGGCGACACGCTGCTGTCGGTCGCGGTGCCCGACGCCGACCGAGCGGCGATCACCCTGACCCCCGGTGGCGGCTCGCTCGACTACACGCGGCCACCGCGGCTCCTGCCCGAGGACCACCCGTCCGTGTTCAAGCTGCCGGCCGTGCCGGCACAGCAGTCACGCCGGTCCATCCCGATCATCGCGGCGCTCGCGCCGCTCGGCATGGCCGCTGTGATGGTCTCGATCTTCCACAACGTCGCGTACCTCGCGTTCGGTCTGATGTCACCGATCATCATGTTCGGCAACGCCTGGTGGGACCGCCGGAACGGCAAGAAGTCCCACAAGCAGCGCGTCGCCGAGTACGAGGAGACCAAGAAGGCGGTCGAGGCCGACGCCCTGGAGGCAGTGGTGCGGTACCAGCGCGAGCTGCGGACCAGCGCCCCCGACCCCGCCACCGTGCTCGACGTCGCACTGCGACGTCGAGCCCGCCTGTGGGAACGCCGGCGGACCGATCCGGACTACCTGACGCTGCGCGTCGGCACCGCGGACGTGCCGTCCGGCGTCGTGCTCGAGGACCCGTCGGCGCTCGAGCACCGGCGAGCGGTCGACAAGCTGGCGGAGGACGTGCCGGTCATCGTCGACCTCGGCGTGCAGGGGGTCGTCGGGGTCGCGGGTCGTGACGAGCACACGCGGCACCTGACGTCGTGGTTCGTCGCGCAGCTCGCGGTGCTGCAGAGCCCGCGTGACACGCAGTTCGTCGTGCTGACGGACGCCCGCTCGGCCGACGAGTGGGCGTGGTTGCGGTGGATCCCGCAGGCGCGGCCCGGCTTCGGGCAGGACGCCGTCATCGCGATCGGCAACGACGCCGAGACGCTCGGTGCCCGGGTGGCGGAGGTCGGTCAGCTCATCGACGCGCGACAGCGGGCGATGCGCGAGTCCAACGCCCGGGGCATCCCCGGCCCGGACGTCGTCGTCGTGCTCGACGGAGCGCGGCGGCTCCGTGCCCTCCCCGGACTCATCCGGATCCTGAAGGAGGGCCCGGCGGTCGGGGTCCGCGCCGTCTGCATCGAGGAAGAAGCCCGGCTGCTGCCGGAGGAGTGCTCGGTCGTCGTCACGGTGGGCCCCGAACGCATCCGCGTCGCTGCGCAGCGCCAGGCGACGGTGACCGACGTCCGACCGGACCGGATCCCGGACGGCTGGTTCGAGACGGTCGCCCGCGCGGTCGCGCCGATGGTCGACGCGGACGACGAGAGCGACGCCGGTGGTCTGCCCACCTCGTCGCGACTGCTCGACGTCATGCTGCTCGAACCGCCCACACCCCGCGCGATCACCGGCGGCTGGGCGGTGCGGCCGCGCACCACCGAGGTGGTCGTCGGCGAGAGCCTGGACGGGCCGTTCGCGTTCGACCTGCGCAAGGACGGGCCGCACGGTCTCGTCGCGGGGACGACCGGTTCGGGCAAGTCCGAACTGCTGCAGACGATCGTGGCGTCCCTCGCGGCGACGAACACCCCGGAGGGCATGAACTTCGTCCTCATCGACTACAAGGGCGGGGCGGCGTTCCGCGACTTCGCACCGCTGCCACACACGGTCGGCATGGTCACGGACCTCGACACGCACCTCGTCGAGCGCGCGCTCGAGTCCCTCGGTGCCGAGCTCCGTCGTCGTGAGCACCTGCTGGCCGACGCTGCAGCGAAGGACATCGAGGACTACCTCGACCGCCTCGGCCGCGGCGAACCACTGCCGCCGATGCCGCGCCTGCTCATCGTCATCGACGAGTTCGCGAGCCTGGTGCGCGAGCTGCCCGACTTCGTCACCGGGCTCGTGAACATCGCGCAGCGCGGCCGTTCGCTCGGCATCCACCTCATCCTCGCCACCCAGCGCCCGACCGGTGTCGTGTCGAACGACATCCGCGCGAACACGAACCTGCGGATCGCGCTGCGCGTCACCGACTCCAGCGAGAGCACCGACGTGATCGACGCGGGCGACGCGGCACAGATCCAGAAGAGCACGCCCGGTCGCGGGTACATCCGGCTAGGTGCCGGCGCCCTGCTGCCGTTCCAGTCCGGTCGCGTCGGTGGTCGCCGGCCCGGGCAGTCGTCCCAGCGCAAGCAGGTCTGGGCCGGTGCCGTGTCGTGGTCGGCTCTCGGCACCGCACCGCCCGCGCCACCGAAGTCCCAGGTGCAGCACACCGACGAGCGGACCGACCTGCAGGAACTCGTCGGTGCCGTGGCCGCCGCCGCCGCGGAGCTCGGTGGCCCCGCCCCCTACCGACCATGGCTCGACGCCCTGCCCGAGACGCTGCTCTTCACCGACCTGAACGACCGCGCGTGGGAACTCGACGACAGCACGACGACGGACGCGCGCGTGGGCCCGCTGCCCTTCGCGTTGCAGGACTTCCCGGGTGAGCAGGCACAACGGGTCAGGAGCCTCGACCTCGACTCCGACGGGCACCTGTACGTGGTGGGGGCACCTCGCAGCGGCCGGTCGCAGGTCCTGCGCACCATCGCGGCGGCGATCGCCCGGAACACCTCGGCAGCCGATGTGCACGTGTACGCACTCGACTGCGGCAACGGTGCGCTGCTGCCCATCCAGGCGCTCCCGCACACCGGTGCCGTCGTGCAGCGCGTGCAGACCGAACGAGCGCAGCGGCTGCTCGCCAAGCTCACCCAGGAGCTCGCGCGTCGCCAGCAGGTCCTCGCCGACGGCGGGTTCGCCAGCATCGTCGAACAGCGCGCCGCGGCGGTCGTGCCGTCGGGACGCCTGGCCCACATCGTCTTCATGCTCGACCGGTGGGAGGGGTTCGTGGGTTCCCTCGGCGAACTCGACCACGGCGCCCCGACCGACCAGGTGATGACGCTCCTGCGCGAGGGCGCCAGCGTCGGCATCCATCTCGTCGTCACGGGTGACCGCCAGCTGCTGTCCAGCCGCATGGCCACCCTGGTCGAGGACAAGCTCGTCCTCCGCCTGTCGGACCGCGGCGACTACGGGCTGGCGTCGCTCAACCCGCGCAAGCTGCCGGAACAGGTGCCCGACGGTCGTGCGTTCGCCTCCGACTCGGCGACGGAGACCCAGATCGCGCTGCTCGCCGCCGCGGGGACCGGGCAGTCGCAGGCCGCCGCGATCACCGCCCTCGCCACGTTCGCCACGGAGCGCGACCGTTCGGTCGAGCGCACCCGCAGGCCGTTCCGCGTCGACCAGTTGTCCGGTCCGGTGCCGTTCGACCGCGCGTGGGAGATGCGCGACGACGACGCCGGTCTGTTCGGCCTGGTCGGGATCGGCGGCGACGACCTCACCGCGATCGGCCCCGACCTGGCCGCGGCCGGCTCGTTCGTCGTCGGTGGCCCCGCGAAGTCCGGACGCAGCGCCGTCCTGCTCTCCATGACCCGTTCGGTCCTGCGCGAGGGTGGCGAGGTCGTGCTCGTGACCCCGCGGCAGTCCCCGCTCCGTGCGCTGGCCGCGGAACCGGGTGTCCTGGCGGCGCACGAAGGTGCCGATCTGACCGAGGACGACCTCGCACCCCTGTTCGACGGGCAGCCCGGTCGACGCGTCCTGGTGATCGACGACGCCGAGCTCGTCAAGGACGCCCCGGCGAAGAGCTGGCTGCAGGGGTTCGTCAAGCGGGCGGCCGACAACGGGCAGGCGATCGTCGCCGCCGGCCTGACCGCCGAGTTCGGCGTCGGGTTCACCGGGTGGCAGGTCGACATGAAGCGCAACCGCTCCGGCGCGCTGCTGAGCCCCCAGGCGATCACCGAGGGCGATCTGCTCGGGATGCGTCTGCCGCGCAGCAGCATCGTCGAGCGCGTCCAGGTCGGTTCCGCGATCGTGCACCTCGGCAACGGCGAGCTCGTGTCGGTGCAGGTGCCGACTCCCTGAACGCCGGACCCCCGCGCACGGTTGGGTGGGTACATGTCCTCTGCCCCGCTCTCCGGTGACGACTCCCTGCACCTGCCCGAGTTCGACAGCCCGCCGGCGTCTCCGCTCGACCTCGCTCGCGACTGGCTGTCCGCGGCCCAGGACCGACAGGTCTCCGAGCCGTTGTCGATGACTCTCGCCACGGCCGGGGCGGACGGCCGCGTGTCCGCTCGCACCGTCGACGTGAAGCGCATCGAGGCGGACGGGCTGGTCTTCGGCACGTCGGAGGACAGCCCGAAGGGCCGGCAGCTCGCCGAGAACCCGCACGCAGCATTGCAGGCGTACTGGCGGGAGACGATGCAGCAGCTCCGGTTCGAGGGGCGCGTCGTCCGGCTGTCGGACGACGAGTCCGATGCGCTGTTCGCGGACCGCTCCCCGAAGTCACGCGCCGCGACGGCCATCGCCGATCAGTCGGCCGTGCTCGAACCGCGGACGCTGCAGGACCTGATCGACGACGCGAACGACCTGCTCGACGACTCGGGCGACGATGTCCCCCGACCTGCACGGTGGGTTGCCTGGCGTCTCGAGCCCGACATCGTGGAGTTCTGGCACGGCAGCCGTGACCGGATGCACCGACGACTGCAGTACGCATTCGCCGACGGAGCCTGGGCAGCCATCCGCCTCCAGCCGTAGTCGGCGCGGCTTCCGTTGGTGCGAGATCGACCACTCCGTGCGCGCTCGTTGCGCTGCACGGAGTGATCAACCTCGCACCGAGCGCCGCCCGCGCCCCTACCGCCCGATCGGGTTCACCATCTCCCCCGCCCGGATGAGCGACGCCGACTGGTCCGCCAGGTCCACCATCGACAGGGTGTTCCGCAACTGCAACCGGTTCAGGCACGAGTGCTCGAACGTCGGTACCCGCAGGTCCAGGGGACGACGGCGGTCCGGGTGTGCGGCGGCGTGCGCGTCGATGCACTCTCCCACGACCTCCCAGAAGCGGGACTCCGGCAGCACCCCGTCGTCGTCGAGGATCGCGGCGACGAACCGCAGCACCCCGTCGAACACGTCGGTGAACACGGCGAGCGCTGCTTCGTCGTCGGACACCGGGTGCACGATCCGGTCGATGTCGGCCGGGACCGGGTGGTCGGCGTGGCGACCGAGGACCGCCGCCTCTTCCCCGATGTCCTTCATCACGGCACGGACCACGACGCCGTCGCGCACGACGAGCACCAGGTTCTCGCCGTGCGGCATGAACACCAGGTCGTGCACGGTCAGGCAGTGCACGACGGGCAGCAGGTACGCGTCGAGCCAGCGCCGGACCCAGACGTCGGCGGGCAGACCGGAGGCCTCGATCAGCGCCGAGACCACGGCGTTCCCCGAGGCGTTCCGGTGCAGCAGCGCCGCCATGGTGAGCAGGCGTTCGCCTTCCGCCAGCTGCGGGATGGGACTCTCCCGCCACAGCGCGGCGAGCATCTTGCGCTGCGGCGAGGACACGTCGACCCGATGGTAGGCGTCCCCCGTGTAGCCGATGGCGGCGTGCTCCCGGAGCACCGAGAACCCGGCGGCGGCGAGCGTGGGGTCGGCGGCGACGATCGACGCGACCCAATCGTTCACAGCGGGGGTGTTCCGCATGTACGCGGGCGACATCCCCCGCAGGAACCCCATGTTCTGCACGGCGAGCGCCGTCTTGACGTACGAGCGTGCCGGGTCGGTGCGGTTGAACGCGGTGCGGATCGACTGCTGCGGCTGGTACTCGTCCGGCCCCTCGCCCAGGTCGACCAGGTCGTGTCGGCCCAGGTCGGGCGCGAAGGTCACGGCGATCCGGTGCTGCCACTGCCACGGGTGCACGGGCAGCCACACGTAGTCGTCGGGGTCGAGCCCACGACGCTCCACCGTGGCACGGAACCCGGCCACGACCGCGGCCGACAGCTCGGACTCCCAGTGCGCCTGCTCGGTGCGGTCCGCGGCGAGCGCCAGGTGCGTGTGCTCGCGTCGGGCGGCGAGCCACCGGTACCGGAACCGCCCGCCGGACTCGGGCGCGAACGCCCGGTACTCGTCGAGCCCGAACCCGATCCGCCCGTTGGCAGCGACGAAGGCCGGATGCCCCTCGGTCATCGCGGACTCGGCGTTCTGGAAGGAGGCGACAGCGGCGTCGACGGATTCCCCGGACCGCCCGCGCGCGAGCTGTGCAGCGGACGGGCCTCCCCGCCGGTGCTTCGCCGCCGCGCTCGCCAGGGTCGACGCGATCTCCTCCAGGTACGTTCCGAGCAACTCGTCGGGGATCCCGAGCACGTCGTGCAGTTCGAGCACGAGCTCCTGCGCGCTGAGGGCCGCTGGCACCCCCGCACGGGTCCGCGTCAACGAGGCCTCGTCCATCGACCAGTGCTCGAGCAGGTGCTGCCGCGCCCGGAACCGGTAGGTCGACTCCCCCGCGTCGAACCGCCACCCGTCCTCGTCCGGCACGGGTGCGATCAGCCGTTCGTGGGTGAACTCCGCGATCGCCTTCGCGACGAGGTGCCGTTCGGCGGGTTCCAGGTGCTCGGGCCGCAGGTGTGCGGCCGGCCCGTCGTCGTCCGGCACTCCGATCCGGTCGGTGTCGAGCACCGACAGCAGGGCCCGCTTGCCGGCGACGTCCACCTGTCGCAGGGCGCGGAACCCGACCTCGGCGTTCTTCGCCTGCACCGCCGTGTTCCGCACGTCCGGTTCGACGACGACCCGACGCGCATCGAGGGCGTCCCGGCAGTGCTCGACGACGGCACGCATCACCGCGCTCGTGAGGCCGTGCACACGACGGTCCGCGGGCGCCGGCGCGACGAGCAGGTGCATGCCGACGTCGCCGGGTTCGGCCGCCCACACGTCGGTGAGCAGGACGGCGGCGGGGTCGTAGGTCTCGGCCAGGAAGCACGGGTCCCCGTCGCGACGACCGAGCCACGCGGCCTGCGCCGGGTCCGCCTGCACGCCGGCCAGGTAGGCGCGGACGCCGTCCACGTCGAGGTCACCCATCTCCCACCAGGACGACGCCGGGTGCGCGAGCCACGACTGCACGACGGCGGCATCGCGTTCCGGGTCCACGGGTTCGACGGTCAGGAGGCCCGGCTCGGCTCCTCCAGGCACGGTCGCGTCCGGTGCGGTGGTCGTCACGGTCGTGCTCATGCGGACACCTCCGCACGCTCGGTCGCGAGCCGGGCTGGCGCCCGCTCCGCGGCGCCGGGCTGGGCGGTGGACGGCGCTGCTGTCGACTGCCCCGAGGCGGGCAGGCCGAACTCCTGGAAGGCGATCCGGGCCTCCAGGCCGTACACGGGGCGACCCGTGACGGACCGGATGATCGACGCGTTCCGCCACGCACCCATGCCGAGGTCGGGCGCGGTCAGGCCGTGCGTGTGCTCCTCGGCGTTCTGCACCCAGATGCGTCCGCCCAGGGTGTCGACGTGGTGGTCGCGGGCGACGGCCAGGCGACCACGGGAGTCGCGGGCGACGAGGTGCTCGACCGGATCGAGGAACCGCGGGACCCGCGGGGTGTACCCGGTGGCCAGCACCAGCTGCTCGACCTCGTGCTCGTAGGTCTGGTCGAGCTGCTCGTGGCGGAGCGTCAGCCGGTAGGTGCCGCGGTCGGCGAGCCAGGCGGCGTCGACGACGCTCGTCTCGGTCCGGAGCGTCGTCGGGACGGGGCCGCGCGCACTGATCCGGTAGAGCTGGTCGTACAGGTCGTCGACCAGGTCGGCGCTGATCCCCTTGTACAGGCCGCGCTGTTCCCGCCCCAGGCGATCGCGGACGGCCTCGGGCAGCCCGTGGAAGTGGTCCGTGTACTCGGGGCTCGTCATCTCGAGGGTGAGCTTGGTGTCCTCCATCGGGAAGAACCGGGGCGAGCGCGTGATCCAGTCGAGGCGGTATCCGTCCTGCCGGATGTCCTCGAGCAGTTCCCGGTAGACCTCGGCGGCGGACTGCCCGCTGCCGACGACGGCGATCGACCCGGCGTCGCGCAGGGCGTCGCGGTTCGGCAGGAACACAGCGGAGTGGATCGCCGGCCCGCCGATCCCGCGCAGCGGGGCGGGGACGGACGGCTCGGTGCCGATGCCCACGACGACGTGGTGTGCGCGGTACGTCTCGAGGCCCTGATCGGTCTCGGCGTGCACCGTGAACGTGTCGGTGACCGGGTCGTGCTCGACGGCGGTCACCCGGCGGCCCCACCGCAGGGTGTCGAGCCGGTCGGCGGCCCATCGGCAGTAGGCGTCGTACTCGCTGCGCAGGGGGTGGAAGTCCTCGCGGATGTAGAACGGGTACAGGCGCCCGGTCTCCTTGAGCCAGGCGAGGAACGAGAACGGCGAGGTCGGGTCGGCCATCGTCACCAGGTCGGCGAGGAACGGCACCTGGATCGTGGCGTCGTCGAGCATCATGCCGTGGTGCCAGGCGAAGCCGTCCGCGGCGTCGAGGAACACCGCGTCGAGGTCGGCGATCGGGTCGGTCAGGCAGGCGAGGCCGAGGTTGAACGGGCCGATGCCGATGCCGACGACGTCGTGCACGGTGTCGGCGGCGGTGCGGTCGGCGGTCATCGGTTCGCTCCCTCGGTCTCGGTGGTGGTGGCGCGCACCCGGGCGGCGGTCGCGACGACGTGCTCCAGCGACGCGCGCATCTGCTCCGGGGTGGTCTCGGGGTTGAGCAGCGTGAGCTTGTTGCACGGCCGACCGTCGATGACCGTCTTGGCGATCAGCACGCGGCCCTCGGCGAGCAGGGCCGAGCGGATGGGGGCGACCAGCGCGTCGGCGGCCTCGTCCGTCATGCCGGCGGGCTGCCAGCGGAACAGCACCGTGCTGAGCTGCGTCGGCGCGACGAGCACCAGGTCCGGGTGCTCCTCGACGATCTGGTGGGTGGCCGCGGCGAGGTCGATGACGGCGTCGAACGCTTCGCCGATCGCGTCGGCGCCGGTCGCCCGCAGGGTGGCCCAGAGCTTCAGCGCGTCGAACCGACGGGTCGTCTGCAGCGACTTGTCGACCTGGTTGGGCTCGGCGGCGTCCTCGGGGTTCAGGTAGTCGGCGTACCAGGCGGTGCGGCGCAGGTCCTCCGGGCGCTGGACGAGCAGGGCGCTCGACGACACCGGCTGGAAGAACGCCTTGTGCAGGTCGGCGGTCACGCTCCGGGCCCGTTCGGCGCCGTCGAGCAGGTGCCGGCGGGTCGGGGAGACGAGCAGACCGCAGCCGTACGCGGCGTCGACGTGCAGCCAGACCCCCTCGAGGTCACAGACGTCCGCGATCGGCTCGAGCGGGTCGATCACCCCGCGGTCGGTGGTGCCGGCGGTGGCGACGACAGCCATCGGCGTCTGCCCGGCTGCGCGGGCGGCGGCGATCGCCTCGGCGAGGGCGGCGGGCACCATCCGGCCGGCGTGGTCGGTGGCGACGGCGACCACGGCCTCGAGCCCGAGCAGCCGCGCCGACTTCGCGATGCTGAAGTGGGTCTCCGCGGTCGTGAACACGGTGCCACTGACGCCGAGGGCCTCGCGCGCCAGCAGCAGGGCCTGCAGGTTCGACTGCGAGCCGCCCGAGGTGAAGATGCCGTCCCCCGCGGCGAACCCGATCCGACCGGCGAGCCAGGAGACGACGTGCCGCTCGATCTCGGTGCCGATCCGGGACTGGTCCCAGGTGTCCACAGACGGGTTCACGGCGGCCAGGACCGACTCGGCGGCGACCGCGGGCAGCGCGACCGGGCAGTTCAGGTGCGCGAGGTACGCCGGGTCGTGGAACCAGACGGCCTCGCGGACGAACAGCTCGTCGAGTTCGGCGAGCGCGCGGTCCGTCCCGAGGGGTTCGGCGTCGAGGTCGACGTCCTGCACCCGGCCCCGGAGGACCTCGGGAGCGGTGTCGGTCGTCGGACGGTCGGCGGCGGCGAAGCGGTCGGCCAGACGGTCCACCGTGGACGTCACGGCGGAGCGGTAGCGCTCGGCGGTGGCGGTGGTCAGGAGTTCGATGGGAGGTGTCACGTTAGGTAAGGCTAACCTCACAAAGCGTGATCGTGCCACCCGAACTAGGGGCGCTCTGGCAGGCCGGGCGTGTCAGACGCCCGTCTGCCGGACGCGCCGGGCGCCCAATCGCCGCGCGGGTCGGCGTCCGCCCGCCGGGGCGTCAGGCGTTCATGAAGTCGCTCGGCTGCAGGGGCCGGCCGACGATGCGCACGTCGCCGATCGATCCGACGAACACCTGGTCGAGCTGTCCGCCGTAGCGGTACCCACCGAGCAACCACGGCTTGCCGATCGTGCTCAGACCGCGGTTCGGCGTGGACGGGTTCCGCACGACCGGACATCCGTCGACGTACAGCACGGTGTGCGTCCCGTCGTTCACCACGGCAACGTGCCACCAGGCGCCGAGCGGCAACTCGTGCCCCCAGTTCGTCAGCGATCCGTCCTGGCTCGTCGGGTACACGCACCACTGCAGCTCGCGGTCCCCCGACAGGCTCAGCGTCACGGCGGGCTCGTCCGGGTCGCCGTCGGATCCGGTCGCCTTCCCCACCTGGCCGGCGCTCGAGTACTGCGACAGCAGGGCGCTGAACCCGTTCGCGCTCGGGTCGAACGTGGTCGGCAGGGCGAAGAACGCCTCGACCGTGTAGCCGTGGGGAAACCGGGTCCGGTTGAGCGGAGCCGTGTCGATGGTCTGCAGGTGGTCGCCGCCGGACTTGCCGCCCTGCAGCGCGAGGCTGCCGGCACCCGGCTGGTCTGGATGGTGTGCCGCCGTCCAGCGCAGCGCCCCCGCGACGGCACCGGTCCGGCGGGCGACCACCAGGTCGTTCCCCCGCCCGCTCTGGTCGCGCACCCGCGTCGTCGGCGCGAGCGCCGCCCCGTCCGGGTTGCCGTCGAACCGCCAGTACGCCAACGTCCCCGGCACCAGCATGCGTGCCGCCGGCCGGGAGGCCCGTGGTGCGACCAGCGCGAACCCCGCGAAGCGCGCGTCGAAGTCCACGGCCATGGTGAAGCGGTCGACGTCGCCGCTGAGCGCGGTCTCCTGTGCTGCGAGCTCGTTCGCGTCGCCGAGTCCGCCGGCGAGCAGGAAGGGCGACAGCGTCTCGACGTCGATGACGTTCCGCTCGACATCGACGTGGTACAGCCGGATCATGGCCGCCCCGCCGTAGTAGCGGTTCTGGTAGTTGGTCAGGTGCAGCGCGACGTCGTGCCCCACGGCGTTCTTCGCCGTCGTGCGTCCCGGCCCCCAGTAGTGCCCGTTGAGCGTCAGGAACACCTGGTCGTGCTTCGTGATGAAGGAGTCCCAAAGCTGCTGCCCGTAGGGGTCGAACGCCGCCCCGCCGCTGGCGTCCGAGTCGACGAGGGCGTGCGTCGTGAGGATCACCGGAGCGTGCGGCCGGACCGCGAGCACGGAGCTGGCCCAGGCGAGCCCGCTCGCACTCGTCCGCCAGTCGAGCGCCAGGACGACCCACTCGCGGCCGGCCGCGGTGAACCGGTGAGCGGTGTTGTACCCGTCCGGGCTCGAGCCGATCCAGCCGGGGGCCTTCCGGAACCGCTGCGGACCGAACACGTCGAGGTACGGGGTCCGGCCGCGCTGGTCGTCGGTCGAGGGATCGACGTCGTGGTTGCCGGCGAGCACGCTGTAGGGCGCCCCGGCTCGGTCGAGCACGTCGAAGACCGCACCGGACGCGCGCATCTCGGACGCCGCACCGTTCTGGGTCAGGTCGCCGAGGTGGACGAGGAACACGATGTTGTGCCGGGCCTGCTCGCGGACGACGTACTCGAGCGAAGCCCGCATCGGCGCCGGGTCGACCGCGGCGCCGTCGAACATGTACTGCGTGTCCGGCATCACCGCGACGGTGAAGCGCGGCGAGGTCGTGTCCGGGCGCCACCGTCCGGTGTGTCCGCGCACCACCGCAGCCTGAGCGGCCGCGACCGGTCCGCCGAGCACCGCCGGAGCCACGGCGGGTCCCGCGGTCAGCGCATCGGCGACGGCCGGGGCGCTGCCGAGGCCGTTCGACGCCACGAGACCGGCGGCACCGGCGAGCCCGGATCCGACCAGGAAGCCCCGGCGGGAGACCGGGATGCGCTTGCTGCGCTCTCCGGCGTGGTCGTCGGTGCCGTCGCGGTCGTCAGGGCTGTTCTCCACAGCACCGCACCGTACGGATCGCGGGGGAACGCCCCGGGTCCGTTCCGTGAACCCCAGACCGGCTGCGGCTGCCGGTTCGGTGTGGACCGGTGAGGGCTCCTACAGCTTCTCGATCGGGGCGATCTTGATGAGGAGCTTCTTGCGGCCCGCGGAGTCGAACGCGATCTCCGCGATGCGCTTGGCACCCTGCCCCGTCACCGCGGACACCGTGCCTTCACCGAAGTCGACGTGCTTGATGCGGTCGCCCGGGACGAGTTCCATGTCGCCGTTGTCGCGCACCTGCCCGGACACCCGGTTCGCCCACTCGGTCTTCGGGCGGGTCTTCGAGGCCGCCGCTGCGCGGTCGTACGAGCCGCCACCCCAACCACCACCGCCGCGGTAGCCGCCACCGCCGCCGCCGAAGCCGCCGTCGCGCTTGGCGTTCAGGGCACGGGGCTGCGTGCCACCGCGGCTGTTCGCCATGCCCGGGGACTGCTTCCACTCGATGAGCCCCTCGGGGATCTCCTGCAGGAAGCGCGAGGGCATCGCCACGTTGACGTCACCGAACTGGGCACGGGTCATCGCGAGGGACAGGAACAGGACCTTCTTGGCGCGCGTGATGCCCACGTAGAACAGCCGTCGCTCTTCCGACGGCCCGCCGGGTTCGTTGGCGGACATCCGGTGCGGGAGCAGGTCTTCCTCGACGCCGGTCAGGAACACCGCGTCGTACTCCAGACCCTTCGCGGTGTGCAGCGTCATCAGCGAGACCGTGCCCGAGGAGTCGTCGAGCTCGTCCGCCGCGGCGACGAGCGAGACCTCGGTCAGGAAGTCCGACAGCGTGCCCTCGGGGTTGTTCTTCTGGAACTCACGCGTCACGGCCACGAGCTCGTCGATGTTGTCGGCACGGGCCGCGTCCTGCGCGTCGGGCGACTTCCGCAGGTTGTCGAGCAGCCCGGAGCCGTCGAGCAGCTGTGTCAGGGTGTCGACCACCGGCTGCGACGGGGCCTTCTCGGACACGGAGTCCAGCAGCGCCGCGAACTCGGTGATGGCGTTCCGCACCTTCGGTCCGAACCCGAGCTCGCCCGCGTGTCGCAGGGCGTCGCGCATCGTGGTCTCGTGCTCGTCGGCGTAGCGCTGCAGCGTGGTCTCGGTGACCGAGCCGATGCCGCGCTTGGGCACGTTGAGGATGCGGCGCAGGGCCATCGGGTCGGCCGGGTTGGCGACGGTGATCAGGTACGCCATGGCGTCCTTGATCTCGGCGCGCTCGTAGAACTTCGTGCCGCCGAGCACCCGGTACGGGATCGCCGCACGGATGAAGATCTCCTCAAGCGCACGGGTCTGCGAGTTGGTCCGGTAGAACACCGCCATGTCGCGGTAGTCCATGCCGTCTTCCCGCAGGCGCTGGATCTCGTCGGCGACGAACTGCGCCTCGTCGTGGCCGGTGTACCCGGTGAAGCCGACGATCTTCTCGCCGGCACCGACGTCGGTGAACAGGCTCTTCGCCTGGCGGTCGAAGTTGTTCGCGATGACGGCGTTCGCCGCGTCGAGGATGTTCTGCGTCGAGCGGTAGTTCTGCTCGAGCAGGATCGTCTTGGAGTTCGGGAAGTCCCGCTCGAACTCGACGATGTTGCGGATGTCCGCCCCGCGGAAGGCGTAGATGGACTGGTCGGAGTCGCCGACCACCGTCAGGGACGCGGGGGCGATCGAGCCGTCGGTCTCGCGCATCCGGGCGACGTGCTGGCCGGAGTCCTCGAGCTTGTCGACCTGTTCGACCGGTACCGGGCGGGTGAGCTCACGGATCAGGGCGTACTGGGCGTGGTTCGTGTCCTGGTACTCGTCGACCAGGATGTACCGGAAGCGGCGCTGGTACAGGGCGGCGACGTCCGGGAAGGCGCGGAACAGGAACACCGTCTGCCCGATGAGGTCGTCGAAGTCGAACGCGTTCGCCCGCCGGAGTTCGTTCGTGTAGCGCCGGAACACCTCGGTGAACATGACCTCTTGCGGGTCGTTCACGTTGATGTTGCGCGCGTAGGTGTCGATGTCCTGCAGCTCGTTCTTGAGCTTCGAGATCTTCGACGCCGCGGCGCCGACGGTCAGCCCGAGGGAGTCGGCCTCGAGCTCCTTGATGATCCGCTTCAGCAGCGCCTTGGAGTCGGCGGAGTCGTAGATCGTGAACGACTGCGGGAACCCGAACCGTTCGGCTTCGCGCCGCAGGATGCGCACGCACGCCGAGTGGAAGGTGGAGATCCACATCCCCTCGGCCTCGCCACCGACCAGGGCCCGGACGCGCTCGCGCATCTCGGCGGCGGCCTTGTTCGTGAAGGTGATCGCCAGGATCTGCGACGGCCAGGCTTCGCGGTTGGCGAGCAGCAGCGCGATGCGGCGGGTGAGCACGCTCGTCTTGCCGGAACCGGCGCCGGCAACGATCAGCAGGGACTCGCCGCGGTACTCGACGGCTTCCTTCTGCTGGGGGTTCAGACCCGCGGTGAACGGGTCTTCGTACGCGCGGGCACCGGCGCCCGGCTCGGGCGTCGATTCGAAGGGGTCGAGCACGATCGTCATGTCCGGGACAGTCTAGGCGGGACCCCCGACAGCAGACCGGGCGAGCACCGCCAGGTCGGGGTGGTCGGCGAACACCCCGTCGAGTCCGGTGCGGATCACGGACGTGAACCACCGCTCCCAGTCGCCGAAGGCCGCGACGTCGCCACCACGACGCAACGGCGACGGCAGGAACCGGTTCTCCGGCCGGAGGGTCCACGTGTACACCGCGAGTCCAGCGGCGTGGGCACGGTCGACGATCGCGCTGCGCACCGGCGTCGGGTCGTCGAGCGCGACGCTGTCGACGCCGGCCATCAGGGTGCCGAGGTCGACGCTGATGCCGTGGAACTCGGTCGCGAACGACGCGAGCGCGTCCTCGGAGCGCTCGGCGGCGTAGGTGGGGGCGAGCGACCCGTGGGACGCGACCTCGTCCGCGGCGCTGCCACGGGCCTCCTGGAGGTACACGAGCCGGCCACCGGTCCCCCGCTCGCGCAGCTCCCGCAGCACGCCCTTCTCGAAGCTCTCCACCGTGAGCCGCTCGTCCTGCCGCCACCCGGCTTCGCCGAGCGCGGCGTCGACGAGTGCACCCATCGGGAACCCGGCGCGGTCGAAGTACGCGGCGTGCTTCACCTCGGCGACGAGCCCGACCGGGCGGGGCGCCGCGTCGAGGATCGCGAGCAGGTCGACGAGCCGCAGGATCGGCTGCGCACCGTCGTGCTCGGCGGATCCCGGCCGCAGCACCGGCAGGCGCTCGCGGGTGCGGAGCGTCTGCAGCTCGGACCACGTGAAGTCCTCGGTGAACCAGCCGGTCAGGGTCTGCCCGTCGACGGTCTTCGTCGTGCGCAGGTGCCGGAACTCGGGGTGGTCGGCGACGTCCGTGGTACCCGAGACCTCGTTCTCGTGCCGGAGCACCAGAACGCCGTCCTTCGTGGGCACCAGATCCGGTTCGATCGCGTCGGCGCCGAGCTCGATCGCGAGGTCGTACGCGCTCCGCGAGTGCTCGGGGCGGTAGCCGGACGCACCGCGGTGGGCGATCACGAGGGTCATGGCGCGACCCTACTTGCCGCGGGTGACCAGCGGGGCGCCTGTGTCGCGGGACACACGCGTCGCTCCGGCGGCCGTCGTTCCCAGCGACGGCGCCGAGCATCACCGCATGACCGTCCGTTCGCTCTCCACCGCCGTCGAGGCCCGGATCGACCGGGCTGCACGCCGTCTGCTCGACGCCGGGCACCAGCCGCACCGGCCCGTCCGGCTGTTCGTCACCGAGTTCCTGGTGTTCGGCGCGAAGCAGGCCTGGGCGTGCGCGTTCGGGGCGATGCTGCTCGCGACCATGGCCGTGGTGCACCTGACCGTGCCGGCGGCGATGCGGAACGACGTGCTGACCATCGCGGCCGTGCTGCTGCAGGTCGGCATGCTCGTGTTCGGGCTCGAGACCGTGCGTGAGTTCCGGGTCGTCCTGCTGTTCCACGTCGTCGGCACCGCGATGGAGGTGTTCAAGACCCACATGGGCTCGTGGACCTACGAGCCGGGCGGGCTGTTCGTCGTCGCCGGGGTGCCGCTGTTCTCGGGGTTCATGTACGGCGCGGTCGGGTCGTACATGGTGCGGGTCTACCGGCTGTTCGACCTGCGGTTCGACCGGTACCCGCGGCAGTGGATGCTGGCGGTCGTGGCGGGCGGGATCTACCTGAACTTCTTCGGCCACCACTTCGTCGCCGACGCCCGGTACGTGCTGCTCGCGCTCGTGCTGCTGCTCTTCGCCCGCACGACCATGCACGTGCGGATCCACCGGGCGACGCTGCGGATGCCCGTCCTCGTCGCGATGGCCCTCGTCGCGGTCTTCATCTGGGCGGCCGAGAACGTCGCGACCTGGGCCGGGGCGTGGAGCTACCCGGCGCAGCTCGCGGTGTGGCAGCCGGTGGCGCCGACGAAGATCGTGGCGTGGTTCCTGCTCATGACGATCTCGGTCGCGCTCGTCACCTGGCTCTACCCGGCGCTGTCGTCCGGACGGGCGGACTCGGCTGGCTCGACGGCGGACTCTCGACGTCCTCGGGGCGCGCGTGCAGCGGGCGACCCTAGGCTTCCCTCGACGGGGCCCGCTGGGCCCGCGTCCGCTCGCCGCGAATCCTCAGCCTTCCGCGACCGAGCGCCCCTAGGCTGAGAGGACTCGAATCTCCTAGGAAGAGGACACCATGGCCTTCAAGCCCGGTTTCGACCAGTCCCCCGCCTTCAACGCACAGGGGGCAAACACCTGGGGCGGGCGCGGTGCTGGTCAGCAGCAGGCCGGCTGGGGACAGACCCCGCAGCAGGCCCAGGGCGGCATGACCCCCGAGCAGCTGCAGTACATGTACGACCGCCCGACCGCGTCCGCGGTGGACACCGACCGCATGTCGTACGAAGACACCATCGTCAAGACGCTGCTCGCGTTCGGCGTGCTCGTCGTCGGCGCAGTGGCCGGTTGGAACCTGCCGCCGGTCGTGTGGATCGTCGCGGCGGTCGTCGGCCTCGTGCTCGGCCTCGTGAACACCTTCAAGAAGAAGCCGTCACCGGGCCTGATCCTGACGTACTCGTTCGTCCAGGGTCTGTTCGTGGGTGGCATCTCCGGCGCGTACAACTCGATGTGGGGTGGCATCGTCACTCAGGCGGTGTTCGGGACGCTCGGTGTCTTCGCCGTGACGCTCGCGCTGTTCGCATCGGGCAAGGTCCGCGCCACACCGAAGGCCACGCGCTTCTTCCTCGTCGCGATGGTCGGGTACATGGTGTTCTCGCTCATCAACCTGGTCCTGATGTGGACCGGCGTCACGGACACCGCGTTCGGTGCCCTCGGGATCACGATCTTCGGCATCCCGCTCGGCGTGATCATCGGCATCCTCGTCGTGGTCATGGCGGCGTACTCGCTGATCCTCGACTTCGACCAGATCCAGACCGGCGTCCGTCGTGGTGCTCCCCGCATCTACGCCTGGACAGCGGCGTTCGGCCTGATCGTCACGATCGTCTGGCTGTACCTCGAGATCCTGCGCATCCTCGCCATCCTCGCGAGCAGCTCGCGCAACTAGTACCACCGCACACGCGAAGGGCCCCGGCACTGCCGGGGCCCTTCGTCGTTCCCGGGCCGGCGGCGACAGTGGGACCCAGTGGTCACAACACCCCGCCGGTCGCCCGCCGAGTGGTCACGAAGCGTCGCCCGGGCCGGGGCCAGCCGACACTTCCTGACCACTCGGCACGGGGCCCGCGGGGTGTTGTGACCACTCGACGGCCCCCGTGAGCACCCACGAACACGGCTCCGGCAGCGCCCACGCCCGCACCTCCGCGACGCACCCCCGCACGCACGAAGGCCCGGCACGCGTGACGCGTACCGGGCCTTCCGTGACTCAGGGGAGCCCTACTCCCACTCGATCGTCCCCGGCGGCTTCGACGTGACGTCGAGCACGACCCGGTTGACGTCGGGCACCTCGTTCGTGATGCGGTTCGAGATCTTCGCGAGGGTGTCGTACGGCAGACGCGTCCAGTCAGCGGTCATGGCGTCCTCGGACGAGACCGGACGGAGCACGATCGGGTGCCCGTAGGTCCGGCCGTCGCCCTGCACGCCCACGGAACGGACATCGGCGAGCAGCACGACCGGGCACTGCCAGATCTCCTGGTCGAGGCCGGCTGCGGTGAGCTCCTCGCGGGCGATCTTGTCGGCGGCGCGGAGCAGCTCGAGGCGGTCCTTCGTGACCTCGCCGACGATGCGGATGCCGAGCCCCGGGCCGGGGAACGGCTGGCGACCGACGATGACCTCGGGCAGCCCGAGCTCGCGGCCGACCGCACGGACCTCGTCCTTGAACAGGGTGCGCAGCGGCTCGACGAGCTCGAACGTCATGTCCTCGGGCAGGCCGCCGACGTTGTGGTGCGACTTGATGTTCGCGGTGCCTGCTCCGCCGCCGGACTCGACGACGTCGGGGTAGAGGGTGCCCTGCACGAGGAACTTGACTTCGGCATCGGAGTCGGATGCCTTGGCCTCGAGCACGAGCGCCTCGGCCGCGCCCTCGAACGTGCGGATGAACTCGCGCCCGATGATCTTGCGCTTCTGCTCGGGGTCGCTCACGCCGGCGAGGGCGTCGAGGAACTGCTGCTCGGCGTCGATCGTGATGAGCCGGACACCGGTGGAGGCGACGTAGTCCTCTTCCACCTGCTTGCGCTCGTCGGCACGCAGGAGCCCGTGGTCGACGAAGACGCAGGTGAGCTGGTCGCCGACGGCCTTGTGCACCAGGGCTGCGGCGACGGCGGAGTCGACACCCCCGGAGAGCCCGGCGATGACCCGTGCGGAGCCGACCTGCTCGCGGATGCGGGCGACCTGCTCCTCGATGACGTTGCTGGAGTTCCAGTCGCCGGGCAGGCCCGCGGCACGGTGCAGGAAGTTCTCGAGCACGGCCTGGCCGTACACGGAGTGCTTGACCTCGGGGTGCCACTGCACGCCGTAGAGCTTGCGCTCGTCGGACGCGAACGCCGCCACGGGCGTCGACGCGCTCGAGGCGAGCACCTCGAACCCGGCCGGTGCCTTGGCCACGGAGTCGCCGTGCGACATCCACGTCACCTGGTCCACCGGCTGGTCGCCGAGCAGGGTGCTGGTGCCGGGGGCGAGCGTCACGTCGGTGGCGCCGTACTCGCGCAGACCGGTGTTCGCGACCTCGCCACCGAGGGCGGTCGCCATGGCCTGGAAGCCGTAGCAGATGCCGAGCACGGGGACGCCGAGGTCGAGGATGTCACCGTCGAGGGACGGCGCGCCTGCTTCGTACACGGACGACGGACCACCGGACAGCACGATGGCCGCCGGGTCCTTGGCGCGGATCTCGTCCGCGGTGATGGAGTGCGGCACGATCTCGCTGTAGACGTTCGCTTCACGGACCCGACGCGCGATGAGCTGCGCGTACTGGGCCCCGAAGTCGACGACGAGGACGGGACGCTGTTCGGTCTCGCTCACCGAGCGGCCTCCTTCTCACGCTGCTGGGCAGCGATCAGCTCGTGGTAGGTGTCCATGGCCCGCTGCTGCATGCGGTGTTCGACCACGAAGGACATGAACGGGATGATGCCCCCGAGGGCGATGAGCAGGAAGCGCGACGGCCTCCAACGCATGATGCTCCACAGACGGAAGTCCGTGAAGAGGTAGAGCACGTACAGCCAGCCGTGGGCGATGAGGATCGCGATCGACAGGTTGAACGTACCCGGGGTCTCGCCCGCCGTGCCGTTGGGCACGAAGAACGGGCCGTTGCCGAGCTGCATCTCGAGCTGCAGCGGCGTGTACTTGATGATGACCTCGACCACCAGGGCGAGCAGCAGCACACCGGTGATGTACGCCGAGACGCGGTACCACTTCACCGCCCCCGGGATCTTGGGGATGTCACGGGTTCGGACGGTCAGGGCCATGCCGGCAATCCTACCGTTGCAGCACGTCGGCTTCGGTGGCGAGCGCTGCCTCGCGCTCCTCTTCCTGCTCGCGCTCCCAGGCGTCCTTCACGAAGCGGTACCAGAGGAACACGGCGAAGCCGGCGAAGACGACCCACTCGATCGCGTAGAACAGGTTGAGCCAGTCGAACTGGACCTCGCGCGACGGTGCACGGTCGGCGATGGTGCCGAGGTCGGCGGCCTTCGCGGTGGTGCCGTCGGCGACGACGTACCCGAGGTACATGCGGTCGTCGAAGGCCGGCCAGGTGTTCACGAACCGGGCGGGGGCGACTGCGGAGTACTTGCCCTCCTTGTAGGCGTCCTGGTCGGGCGACTCGGCCGGGTAGTAGCGACCCTGGATCGTGAGCGTCTGCCCGTCCGCCAGGCGCTCACCCCCGGCGACGGCGGCCGACCGCTGGTCGGACCACCCGATGACGACCGGGAGGCTCGCCCCACCGTCCGAGTCCACCAGGTGGCCGACGGTCTGGTACTCGCCACCCCCGGTGCGGCCGGTCAGGACGGTGGTGTCGTCGGCGACGAAGGTCCCGGTGACGGTGACCTTCTGCCCGGCGAGACTCTCGCTGACGGGGCGCTCGGGGGTGGTGACCGCCTCGAGCGTGCGGCGGGTCTCGGTGGTCGCCGGCAGGGGTTTGCCATTGGCGATCGAGCGCTCGAGCTGCCACTTGCCCAGCCCGGCGAACACCGCCGCCAGCACGAGCGCCAGCAACAGCAGCGCGATCCACCTCGGTCGTCGGGCAACGGCCCACATCTGTATCAGTACTCCGGATCACGCTGTCGGACCGGGCGCTCGGGGCGCTCGGCGGGGATCTCGACCGGCGACGTCACGGGGGCGGACGTCGGCTCGGACCCCTCATTGTCTCGCTCGTCCCTGCCAGCAGCCTCGACGAGGGCGAACTCCTCGGCGAACTGGCGGTCCCGCTCGGCCTTCCGCGCCGCGGCGGTGGCGTCCGCCTCGGCCTCGGCCGCTTCGGCGCTCTCGGCTGCGGCTGCGGCGGCGACGGCACGTCGGCCGCCCAGGCGTCCGCGCAGGCGGATGAGCCGACCCGGGCGCACCACGAGGCGGCCGATCCGGTCCGAGTTCACCGCGAGCAGCGGCCCGAGGACGGCCATGCAGAGGACGTAGAGGCCCGCGAAGGCGGTGATCCGCGCCTCCAGCCCGGCGGCAGCCGACAGCGTCGCGAGGATCAGCGCGAACTCGCCACGGTTCACCAGGATGACGGCGGTGTTGATGCCCTGTTGGACGTTGAAGCCGTTCATCCGGGCGACGATCTGCCCGGCGACCGCATTGAGCACGACCGTCATGCCGATCGCGCCGAGGACGGGCCAGAGCACCTCGCCGAAGGTCGACAGGTCGAGGCCGAGCCCGAAGTTGACGAAGAAGAACGCGGCGAAGACGTCGCGCATCGGCAGGGCGAGCTGTTCGATGCGATCGCGGTACCGGGTCGCTCCGCAGAGCAGGCCGATGACGAAGGCACCGATCGCGTCGGTCACGCCGAGCAGGTCGCCGATGCCGCCGAACATGACCGCGAGTCCGAAGAACAGCACCGTGAACAGCTCGTCGTCACGGGTGGCGAAGATCTTCGAGACCCACTTGCCCGCGAAGCGCGCGAGCGTGAACATCACGATGAGGAACCCGAACGCGAGTGCGAGCTTGCCGACGACGGCCCAGACGTTGGTGTCGCCGGACAGCACGACGGAGACGATCGCCAGGTAGACGGCGATGAAGACGTCCTCGATCACGGTGACACCGAGGATCATCGGGGTCTCGTCGTTCGCCAGGCGCCGGAGCTCGATGAGCAGCTTCGTCACGATGGCGCTCGAGGACGTCGCCGTCATGCCCGCGATGATCAGGGCTTCCCGGGTGCCCCATCCGAGCGAGAACCCGAAGGCGAACCCCACGCCCATGTTGATGACGACGTAGGTGCCGCCGGACACCAGGAGTTTGCCCGCGTTGCCGTAGAACTCCTCTTGGTCGAACTCGAGCCCGAGGTTGAACAGCAGCAGGATGAGCCCGAACGTCGCGATGAGCTCGATCGTGTGGGACTCGACGCTCAGCCCGAACCACGGCGTGTTCGGACTCGCAACGAGTCCGACCACCATGTAGATCGGGATGGCCGGCAGACCGATGGTCTTGCCGAGCCGTCCCAGGACGTAGGCGATGACGAAGAGCACACCGATGGTGAGCAGCTCACCACCCAGGTGCATGCGCTAGCTCTTCCGCGGGGCCTCGGCCGATGCGGCCGCAAGCTCTCCGCTGCGGTAGAAGGAGAACGCCTTGGCGACCTTCTCGGGGGATCCGGCGACGACGATCGTGTCCCCGGGGAAGACGACGAAGTCCGACGAGGGCGCCGGGTTGGCGCTGTCGCCACGGACCACGGCGACGACGGTCAAACCGATGAAGCCCGAGTCGTGCAGGTCGCCGAGGGGCTTGCCCGCGATGGCGTCGTCGTAGTCGACGGAGAACCAGTCGATGGACAACCCCGGGATCTCGTCGAGCTTGTCGAGGCCCTCGGTGATCCGGGTGCCACCGAGCAGTTCGGCGAGTGTGTGCGCTTCGTCTTCGCTGAGACGCAGCGAGACCTTCTCGGACTTGTCCGCCCCGTCGGAAACGTCGGCGAACGAGATGAGGTCGGAGTGACCCGACCGGTGCGTGATGACACCGCACTTGCCACCGTCGTCGGTGTAGAAGCTGTGCAGCACGCCGACTCCGGGGAGTTTGACGCGATGGACGTCGACCATGATGGCTCCCTCTTCGAGTACCCCCATGCTAACCATCCGGTGGTCCCACGCATTCCGCGCACTACTGTTCTGTGGATGGGGAGATCACGGATCGTCGTCGCCGTCGTCGGGGTGCTGGTCGTCGCGCTGTACGCGGCACTGCTGGCGGTGAACGCACTGGTGCTGGACCCGCTCGCCGCGGTCCCCGGTGCGACCCTGGCCGAGATCCACGCCGAGCTCACGCAGCAGGGCTTCCACGTGCAGACCGACATCGTGGTCGTGATCGCGCTGGCCTCGGTCGGGGTCGTGCTCGCCGCCGGGCTGTCGGTGCTGCTGCTCGTCACCCGAGCACCGACCCACGTCATCGCCGCGGTGCTGCTGGCCGTGGTCGTGCTCGGTGGTCCGGCGTCGTTCTGGAGTGGGTTCGCCCTCGGGATGGACGTCGCGGACGGCTTCGGTACCGACGGTGGTGACCACACGATCTGGGCCGGCGTGCTGTACGTGACGAGCCTCGTCGCGCTCATCGCGATCCCGGTGGTGCTCGTGGTCGGCCAGGCGGCGCACGCGCGCCGCGCCGCCGTGCGGGCGCGCGCCGTCTGACGGACGCACCACGGGCCTCCAGTCCGGTCTTCCGGCCTGGAGGCCCGTGCGCGTCCGCGACGCCGGTCGCGTCGGTGACGACTCGCTACTCCGACTCGCTACTCCGGCTCGCTCGTCTTCTCGCCGATGACCTGCTCGTCGGAGGCCTTCGCGCCCTCGGCGCCGTCCGAGCGGCCGCCGCCCACGACCACGTCGTCCTCGTCGAAGCCGAAGGCGATGTCCGGGGCCTCGAGCCGCACGCGGTCCGCGCTCTCGTCGTCGGGCTGCAGCTGCGACTCCCGTTCCGCGGCGACGCGCTTCAGGTAGTTCGACACCTCGTGCTCGGTGGTCTCCTGGTCCCACCCGAGCACGTCCGCCATGAGCTTCGCGGCGACGGGCGCTGCTGACTCGCCGCGGTCCCAGGCCTCGATGGAGATGCGGGTGCGGCGGGCGAGGACGTCCTCCAGGTGCAGGGCACCTTCGTGCGAGGCGGCGTAGACGACCTCGGCGCCGATGTAGTCGTCGGCCCCCGGCAGCGGCTCGGCGAGCGCGGGGTCCTGCTCGACGAGCTGCAGCACCTCGGTCGCGAGGGTGCCGTACCGGTTGAGCAGGTGCTCGATGCGGACCTTGTGCACGTTGCAGCTCCGCGCGGTGCGGGCACGTCGGTTCCACGCGGCGGGGTAGCCCTCGGCGCCGAGCAGCGGGATGTCCTCGGTCGTCGACTCCGGGATCCTGCCGTCCATGGCCGCGACGGCCTCGTCGATGGCGTCCTTGCCCATCACCCGGTAGGTGGTCCACTTGCCGCCGGCGACGACGACGAGCCCGGGCACGGTGTGCGCGACGACGTGCTCGCGGCTGAGCTGGGAGGTCTGGTCCGACTCCCCCGCCAGCAGCGGGCGGAGGCCGGCGTAGACGCCCTCGACGTCCTCGCGGGTCAGCGGGACGGCGAGCACCTTGTTGACGTGCTCGAGGATGTAGTCGATGTCCGCCGCGGTCGCTGCCGGGTGCGCCTTGTCGAGGTACCAGTCGGTGTCGGTCGTGCCGACGAGCCAGTGCCGGCCCCACGGGATGACGAAGAGCACGCTCTTCTCGGTGCGCAGGATCATGCCCGTGTTCGACTGGAACCGGTCACGGGGGATGACGAGGTGGACGCCCTTCGACGCCCGCACCTTGAACTGGCCGCGGGTGCCGATCATCGCCTGGGTGTCGTCGGTCCAGACACCGGTGGCGTTGACGACCTGCTTCGCGCGGATCTCGAACCGTTCGCCGGTCTGGATGTCGTGGGCCTGCGCGCCGACCACGCGCTCCCCGACCTTGATGAACCCCTCGATGCGGACGCGACTCGCCGCCTCGGCGCCGTACGACGCCGCGGTGCGCACGAGCGACGCGACGTAGCGCGCGTCGTCGACCTGGGCGTCGTAGTACGTCATACCGCCGACGAAGGCGTCCTTCTTGAGCCCGGGCATGTTCTTGAGCACCTGCTTCCGGCTGAGGTGCCGGTGGTGCGGGACGCCGGGCGGACGGCCGCCGGACCAGCTGAACACGTCGTACATCGCCATGCCGATCCCGATGTAGAAGCGCTCCCACACCCGGTGGTTGAGCGGGTAGAGGAAGCGCACGGGCTTCACCAGGTGCGGGGCGATGCGCTGGAGCAGCAGGCCGCGTTCGATGAGGGCCTCGCGGACGAGAGCGAAGTTGAGCTGCTCGAGGTAACGGATGCCGCCGTGCACGAGCTTGGACGAGCGGCTCGACGTGCCGGAGCCCCAGTCGCGGGCCTCGACGATGCCGACGCTCAGGCCGCGGGTCACGGCGTCGAGCGCACTGCCCGCCCCGACGATGCCGCCACCGACGACCAGGACGTCGAGCTCCTTGGTCTTCAGGGTCTCGATCGCGGCCGCGCGTTCGTCCGGTCCGAGCTTCGCCGCGGGGTCGAACCCCACGCCGGGCGCGACGTCACGCGGACGTCCGGCCGTGCTGGTCTGCTTCGTCGTGCTGGACTTCGCCATCGTCGCCTCCGGGTCACGGTCGGCGCCGAGGCGTCACCCGGGTTCGTGCCCGGGTGCCACCGTCACTGGTGGTACGGCGCCACGACCACTTCTACTCGCTGGAACTCCTTGGCGTCGGAGTATCCGGTCGTCGCCATCGATCGGCGCAGGGCACCGACCAGGTTGGCGCGGCCGTCGTGGGTCGGCGTCGGACCGTTCAGGACGTTCTCGAGCGGGGCGATCGTGCCCACCTGGACACGGCGCCCGCGCGGCAGCTCGGGGTGGTGCGCCTCGGCACCCCAGTGGTAGCCGCCACCCGGGGCCTCGGTCGCACGGGCCAGTGCGGTGCCGAGCATGACGGCGTCCGCACCCACGGCGATGGCCTTGACGATGTCGCCCGCGGTGTCGAGCCCGCCGTCGGCGATGACGTGCACGTAGCGGCCGCCCGACTCGTCGAGGTAGTCACGACGGGCACCCGCGACGTCGGCGACGGCGGTGGCCATCGGGGCGTGGATGCCGAGCGCGGCGCGGGTGGTCGACGCTGCGCCGCCACCGAAGCCGACGAGCACGCCGGCGGCGCCGGTGCGCATGAGGTGCAGCGCCGACGTGTACGTCGAGGCACCGCCCACGATCACCGGGACGTCGAGCTCGTAGATGAACTTCTTGAGGTTGAGGGGTTCCTCGGTCTGGGAGACGTGCTCCGCCGAGACCGTGGTGCCGCGGATGACGAACAGGTCGACGCCGGCGTCGACGACCGTCTTCGAGAACTCCTGGGTGCGCTGCGGGCTGAGCGAGCCGGCGACCGGCACCCCGGCTGCGCGGATCTCGGCCAGGCGTGCGGTGATCAGCTCGGCCTTGATCGGCTCGGAGTAGATCTCCTGCATGCGCTTCGTGACGTTGCCGTCGGTGAGCGACTTGATCTCGTCGTAGTACGGGGTCGGGTCCTCGTAGCGGGTCCAGAGACCTTCGAGGTCGAGCACACCGAGGATGCCGAGCTCGCCCATCTGGATGACCGTCGCCGGCGAGGACACGGAGTCCATCGGCGCCGACAGGATCGGCGACGCGAACGTGAACGCGTCGATCGACCACTGCACGTTGACGTCGCGCGGGTCACGCGTCCGCCTGGAGGGGACCACCGCGATGTCGTCGAACGCGTACGCCCGACGTCCGCGCTTGCCTGCACCGATCTCGACTTCGCTCACTCCGACAGCCTACCGGGCGGGCTCTGGGGCGTGCACGGGCCGGACGGTGCGGGCGGAGTCGTCAGCGCGGGCGGCGCGGGGCCCGTCGGCGCTTCCGGAGAACCCGCAGCACGAAGCCGAGCAGGAGCGCGAGCACCACGAGGACGACGAGCAGCACGGCCGCGACCTTGACGAGCAACGCCGCCCCGACGAAGAGCGCGATGAACACGAGCCAGACGAGGGCGTCGAGCACGAGGGGTCCGGAGGTGCGCACCCGCGGAACGATACCGACCCGCGCAGGGTGGGTCGTGCCTCCAGGCCGGGTACAGGAGCGGGGCCGTGCGGCGCGAAGCGACCACGCACGGCCCCACCCGTCGCGGATACCACCCCCACAGCGGTACCCGCAGCCGACGACAGCGCTAGCGCTGTGCGTCGACGTCCTTGGCGAGCGTCCCCAGGTACAGCTCGATGACCTTGGGGTCGTCAGCGAGTTCCTTCCCGGTGCCCGAGTACGCGTTCTTCCCCTGGTCGAGCACGTACCCACGATCGCAGATCTGCAGACAGCGTCGCGCGTTCTGCTCCACCATGATGATCGACACACCGGCCTTGTTGATCCGGCGGGTCCGCAGGAACGTCTCGTCCTGGCGCACGGGGGACAGCCCGGCGCTCGGCTCGTCGAGCAGCAGCACCTTCGGGTCCATCATCAGCGCACGGGCCATCGCGACGGACTGCCGCTCCCCGCCCGAGAGCGATCCGGCCCGCTGGTTGCGCCGCTGCGCGAGGACGGGGAACAGGTCGTAGATGACCTCGAGCCGCTCGGCGAACTTCTTCGGCCGCAGGTACAGCCCCATCTGCAGGTTCTCCTCGATGGACAGCGAGGGGAACACGTTGTTCGTCTGCGGCACGAAGCCGACACCGGCCTGCACGAGCTTGTTCGCCTTGAGGTTCGTGATGTCGTCACCCTGCAGGGTCACCGATCCCTCGCGGATGGAAACGAGCCCGAACAGCGCCTTGAGGAGCGTCGACTTGCCCGCGCCGTTCGGCCCGATGATGCCGATGAGCTCGCCCGGGTAGCAGTCCAGGTCGCAGCCGTTCAGGATGTTCACGCCCGGCAGGTAGCCGGCGACGAGGTTCTTCGCGCTGAGCACCGGCTCGCGTTCCAGCGTGGCCGCCGGGGACGGACTGGAGGCACTGCTCGCGTTCGTGGGGTCCGTTGCGTCCGTCATCGGGTCGTCTCCTCTGCTGCGTCCTCTTCGGCGACTTCCTCCGCCAGTTCCTCGAAGGTCTCCTCGGTGAGGAGCGAGTCGTCGCCCAGGTCGGTGTCGTGGTGCGCACCGAGGTAGGCGTCGATCACCGCCTGGTCGTCCATCACCGTGTCCGCCGGGCCCTCGGCGACGACCTTGCCCTCGGCCATCACGACCACCCAGTCCGAGATGTGCCGGACCATGTGCATGTCGTGCTCGACGAACAGCACGGTCATGCCGTCGTCGCGCAGGGACTGGATGTGCCCGAGGAGCGACTGGGTGAGCGCGGGGTTCACGCCGGCCATCGGCTCGTCGAGCATGATCATCGTCGGGTCGGACATCAGCGCTCGGGCCATCTCGAGCAGCTTGCGCTGCCCGCCGGACAGCGAACCGGCGTAGTCGTCCGCCTTGGTGTCGAGCTTGAACCGGGCGAGCAGGTCCTCGGCCTTGGCCGTGATCTCGCGCTCCCGCTTCGCCCACACCGGCTTGACCAGGGCGGCGAAGAAGTTCTCGCCGGGCTGGTCGCGAGCGCCGAGGAGCATGTTCTGCATCACGGTGAGCCGGGACAGCGCCTTGGTCAGCTGGAAGGTGCGGACCATGCCCTTGTTCGCGATGTGCGTCGCGCTCGTCTTCTGCAGCGTGGCGCCGTCGAACTGCGTCTTCGCTCCGGGGCTCGGCTTGTCGAACCCGGTGAGCAGGTTGAAGAACGTGGTCTTGCCGGCGCCGTTCGGGCCGATCAGGGCCGTGATGGAGCCGCGCTGGACCTCGAGGTGGTCGACGTCCACGGCGGTCATGCCCCCGAAGCGGCGGGTGACGTCGTCGACGGTGAGGATCGGGTCGGCCTTGGGGTGGCCGTAGGTCTCAGACACTGAACGTCAGCTCCTTCTTGTTGCCGAGCAACCCCTGTGGACGGAACACGATGAGCAGCATGAGCGCGACGCCGACGAGCACGTACGAGAACTGCTCGGCCTGCTGCGCGTTCATGATCGAGTCGGGGATGAAGTCGCCGGCCAGCGTGCGGATGAAGAGCCGGACGACGAAGAAGAGCACGGCTCCGAGCACCGGTCCGAACACCGTCGCCGCACCACCGAGGATGAGCGCCGTCCAGATGAAGAACGTCATCGAGCGGCCCATGGCGTCCGGTTGCACCGAACTCGGCAGCACGTAGATGATGCCCGCGATCGCACCGAGCGCCCCACCGAACACGAGCGCCTGCATCTTGTACGAGTAGACGTTCTTGCCGAGCGAGCGGACGGCGTCCTCGTCCTCGCGGATGGCCTTCACCACGCGGCCCCACGGGCTGCGCATGAGCAGGAAGAGCACCAGGGTGAACAGGGCGACCATCGCCCACGCCGCGATGCGGATCCACCAGCCGTTGACGCCGTTGTTCGCGTACGTGAACCACAGGATCGTGGTGGTGCCGTCGGGCAGCGGGCTGAGGGCGGTGAACGGGTCGCGGTAGCTCGACCCGGTGATGCCGTTCGAGCCGCCCGTGGTCGAGGTGAGCAGGCTCGAGCGGCCCACCATGCGGATGATCTCGGCGCCGGAGATCGTGACGATCGCCAGGTAGTCGCCGCGCAACCGCAGGGTCGGGATGCCGAGGATGATCGCGAACACGATCGCGACGAGCAGGGCGATGAGGACCGCCATCACGAACGGCAGTCCGTTCGTGATCGAGATCGCGAATCCGTAGGCACCGAGCAGCAGGAACGCCGCCTGGCCCATGTTCACGAGGCCGGTGAGCCCGAAGTGCACGTTCAGGCCGATCGCGGCCAGCGCGAACGCCGCCGTCGTCGGGGCGAGTGCCTCCTGGGTGAGCGAGGACAGCAGGTTGAGGATGTAGTCCATGCGCGTGCTCCCTTAGCCGATCCGCTCGGCGCGGCCGAAGATGCCCTGCGGCCGGAACAGCAGGATGAGGATGAGGATGACGAGGGCGGTGGCGTACTTGAAGTCACCGGGGAGCACCAGGTTCGTGAGCTCCACGACGACGCCGATGATCATCGAGCCGACCAGGGCGCCGTACGCGGTGCCGAGGCCACCGAGCGTGACCGAGGCGAACATGAGCAGGAGCAGCTGGAGCCCGGTCTGCCAGTTCACGCCGTTCAGGACGAGTCCGAGCATCACGCCGGAGAGTCCCGCGAGGCCGGCGGCGAGCGTCCACACGAAGCGGATCACCCGGTCGACGTCGATGCCGGAGGCCGCGGCGAGCGCCGGGTTGTCCGACACGGCGCGGGTTGCCCGTCCGAAGCGCGTCTTCGCCAGGAAGAGTCCGGTCGCGACGAGGACCACGAGCGCGATCCCCATGGCGACGTAGGACTGCACCGTCAGGGTGACACCGGCGAACCGCACGGTCTCCGGGTTGCCCTGCTGGATGCGGACCGTCGAGGCGCCGAAGAAGTACTGGAACGCGTACTGGGCGGCGATCGACAGACCGATCGTGACGATCATGAGCTGCGTCAGGCTGATGCGCTTGCGCCGGAGTGGTCGCCAGATCGCGGCGTCCTGCAGGTACCCGGTCGCGGCGCACAACAGCGTGACGACGATCCCGGTGACCCAGATGTTCCAGCCGAGCTGGTTGGCGAACACGTACGCCAGCAGACCGCCGAGGGTCACCTGCTCGCCGTGCGAGAAGCTCGACAGCCCCGTCGTGCCGTAGATGAGCGAGAGCCCGATCGACGCCAGGGCGATGAGCAACCCGAGCCGGAGCCCCGAGGCGAACTGCTGCCAGGCGCGCTGCATGCTCACGCTCGACGAGTCGGCCGAGGTGGTGGCGCCCTTCTGGTCGGACAGCTGGAAGATCTGCCCGACATTGGCGTTCAGCGTCGCCTGCACCTTGCGGTCGGCGTCGGCGGCGTTCGTCAGGTACTGGCCCTTCGGCAGGGTGCCCTGGTCGACGCTCACCGTGTACTCGCCGGCCGTGTCGACGCTGACGGACCAGCGGCCGTCGGCGTTCGTCGTGGCCGTCTCGTCGAAGCCGCTCGGGCCGGTCACGTCGACGTCGACGCCCTCGGCCGGTTCACGCTCGGAGTCGGTGATCGTCCCCTGGATGCACCCGTTGTCGGGGCTGACGGTGCACGCCTGGCTGGTGGCCGGTGCCGAGGTGGCACTGAAGGCCGGCAGGGTGACCGCCCAGTCGATCAGGAAGGTCGCCAGGAACGCGGCGACGAGCACGGCCGCCAGGACCGGTCGTCGTCGTGCGTGGCGGAGGCGGAACAGGCGCGGCTGCGCCCGTCCCGGAGGAGTGATGGATCCCACGGAAGAGCCTCTCGTTCGGATGACGAGGAACCTATGGGGATTTTGTGACACCCGTGTTTCCAACACGTTCCCTGTGTGATTCGTACCCGAACTGTGACGTTGTGGAGGAACGCTCCGAGGCGGGCGCGATCCGTGCCTCCAGGCGGAATGCGGCGACAGCCGCCCGCGTTACCATGTCCTATCCGGAACCCGTCGTCGTGTTCCCGGTGTCTCGACACTTCACTCGCCCACGAAGGGGACCCATGGACCAGCCGGATCCGTTCGGATTCATCGGACTCACGTACGACGACGTCATGCTGCTGCCCGGGCACACCGACGTCATCCCGAGCGAGGCGTCCACGGCGTCCCGGCTCACCAAGCGGATCTCCGTCAACGTCCCGCTGCTCTCCGCCGCGATGGACACCGTCACCGAAGCCCGCATGGCCATCGCCATGGCGCGCCAGGGCGGCATCGGGATCCTGCACCGCAACCTGTCCATCGAGGACCAGGCTGCGTACGTCGACAAGGTCAAGCGCTCCGAGTCGGGCATGATCACCAACCCGGTGACCACCACCCCGGACGCCACGGTGGCCGAGGTCGACGCGCTCTGCGGCCAGTTCCGTGTCTCCGGTCTGCCGGTCGTCGAGCAGGACGGCACCCTCGTCGGCATCATCACGAACCGCGACATGCGCTTCGTGGCCATGTTCGAGCAGGCCACCACGTACGTGCGCGACGTGATGACGAAGGCCCCGCTGATCACCGCGATGGAGGGCATCGACCCCGAAGAGGCGATCGCCATCTTCGCGCAGCACAAGATCGAGAAGCTGCCGCTGGTCGACGCCGAGGGCAAGCTCCGCGGTCTGATCACCGTCAAGGACTTCGACAAGAGCGAGCAGTACCCGGACGCCACGAAGGACGACGAAGGCCGGCTCCGCGTCGGTGCCGCGATCGGCTTCTTCGGCGACGCCTGGCAGCGCGCCGAGGCCCTGCGGGACGCCGGCGTCGACGTGCTCGTCGTCGACACCGCCAACGGCGAGAGCGAAGGCGTGCTCGACATGGTCCGCCGCCTCAAGGCCGACCCGACGTTCGACGCGATCGACGTCATCGGCGGCAACGTCGCCACCCGTGCCGGAGCCCAGGCGCTCATCGACGCCGGTGTGGACGCCGTCAAGGTCGGTGTCGGCCCGGGCTCCATCTGCACCACGCGCGTCGTCGCCGGTGTCGGTGTGCCGCAGGTGACCGCCGTGTACGAGGCCTCCCTCGCCGCACGCGAAGCCGGTGTGCCGATCATCGCCGACGGTGGCCTGCAGTACTCGGGCGACATCGCGAAGGCCCTGGTGGCCGGTGCCGACACCGTCATGCTCGGCTCGCTGCTGGCCGGCACCGACGAGTCCCCCGGTGACCTGGTGTTCGTGAACGGCAAGCAGTTCAAGGCCTACCGCGGCATGGGCTCCCTCGGTGCCCTGCAGACCCGTGGCAAGAAGACCTCGTACTCGAAGGACCGCTACTTCCAGGCGGACGTGCCGAACGACGACAAGCTCATCCCCGAGGGCATCGAGGGCCAGGTGCCCTACCGCGGCTCGGTCGGCAACGTCGTCTACCAGCTCACCGGTGGGCTGCGGCAGTCGATGTTCTACGTCGGCGGTCGCACGATCCCCGAGCTGAAGGCGCGTGGCAAGTTCGTCCGCATCACGGCGGCGGGGCTCAAGGAGTCCCACCCGCACGACGTCCAGATGGTCGTCGAGGCGCCGAACTACCGCAGCTAGTCAGCTGTTCGACAGCACGCCCCCGTTCCCCCGTGGAGCGGGGGCGTGCTGCGTCCCCCGGCGGTAGTGTCGCGACATGGTCAGCGCCGTCTCACACACCACGATCGACTCCCGCGACGCCTACGCCCAGTCCGAGTGGTGGAAGCAGGTGCTCGGCTACGTCGACCTGCCCGACGACCCGAACGCTCCCGGGCACGAGGAGTGCGAGATCACGGCACCCGATCGATTGCACACCGTGCTCTTCATCCAGGTGCCCGAGGCGAAGACCGTGAAGAACCGGATCCACTTCGACCTGCGCCCCACCGACCGCACCCGCGACGAAGAGGTCGAGCGGCTCCGCGGCATCGGTGCCGTGGAGCTCGCCGACCTGCGCCACCCGGACGGCGGGTGGGTGGTGTTCGCCGACCCGGAGGGCAACGAGTTCTGCGTCCTACGATCCCAGGCCGAACTCGACGGAGACGCCGCCCGGCAGAACTGACCGGGCGAGTGCCTACGCTGAACGCCAGTCGTTCGACGTGATGTGCGAGCCGCCGTGCGGGCCCATCTGCAGCATCCCGCCGTCCACCGGCAGGGACACCCCGGTGATGTAGGACGACGCACGCGAGGCCAGGAAGGCCACGGCTGCCGCGATCTCCCACGCGTTGCCCGGCCGACCGAGCGGCACACCGGGGCGGTCGATGGTGTGCGGGTCCTCGTCCTCGGCCCCGGTCATCCGGGTGGCGATCTCGCCGGGGGCGACGGCGTTCACGGTGATGCCGTGCTCGGCGAGCTCGATCGCCATGGTCTTCAGCAGACCGCCGAGTCCGTGCTTCGCGGCGTCGTAGGCGCTCGAGCCGGAGCGGGGCTGGTGTTCGTGCACGCTCGTGATGCCGATGATCCGGCCGCCGGTGCCGGCCTGCACCATGTGCTTCGCGGCGGCCTGCATCGTGACGAAGGCACCGTCGAGGTCGGTCGACACCGTGTGACGCCACTGGTCGAGGGTCATCTCGAGGAACGGAGCGTTGTCGCCGGTGCCGGCGTCGGCCACGAAGACGTCGACGCCGCCCAGCTGCGACACGAGGCGGTCGATGACGGCGGCCGCACCGGCGAGGTCGGAGACGTCGATCTGCTCGACGAAGGCCTGGCGGCCGGTCTTCCGGACCTCCTCCGCGGTCTCCTCGGCTCGGTCGGGTTCGGACAGGTAGGTGATGCCGACGTCCATGCCGGCTTCGGCGAGCGCGACGGCGGTCGCGCGGCCGATCCCCGATTCGGAACCGGTGACGATGGCTTTGGTGGGCTGGAAGTCGCTCATGCGGCGGAACGTACGCCGGGCCTCCCGGGCGCCCTGCCGGACCATCCGCCTGGCGCAGGTCGGCTCGTCACGCCGGCACCATCGCTCCACCACCGATCCCTGTCCCTGCGCACAGGAACGTCACGGCTCGGTAACGAAACACCTTTGCGTACCGCCCCGTCACACGGGCGAAACACATGGACCCTACGTTTCTCGACATCCAGTGGAGGCGTCGCATTCACCCGAAGCGGCACAGCCTCCGCGCAGAGAAAGGGCTCCACGGATGATCAGAACCACCCGTGCCACCGCGGCACTGGCGTTGGCGGGCGCAGCAGCCGTCCTCCTCGCCGCGTGTTCCACCACCGGCAGTGCTTCCCCCTCGAGCTCGGCGTCGAGCGATGCGAAGAAGGATCCCGCCGCCAGCTGCAAGGCCCCGGACACCCCCGGTACGGACGCGCTGAAGATCGGCACGATCCTGCCCCTGACCGGTTCACTGGCCTACCTCAACCCGCCGGCCGAGTCCGGTGTCGGCCTGGCCGTCAAGGACATCAACGCCGCGGGCGGCGTCCTCGACAAGGACGTCACGATCGACCCGGCGACCGACTCCGGTGACAGCAACGACATGACCGTGTCGAGCTCCGCCGCGACGAAGCTGGTCAACGCGAAGGTGCCGGTCGCGATCGGTGCCGAGTCCTCGTCGGTCACGCTGAACGTCATCGACCAGCTGACGAGCAACTGCATCGTCGAGATCTCGCCCGCGAACACCGCGACCGACCTCTCCGGCTACTCGTCGTACTACTACCGGACCGCACCGCCGGACTCGGTGCAGGGTTCCGCGCTCGGCCAGCTCGTGACCGGTGACGGCAACGCGAAGGTCGCCTTCCTGGTCTTCAACGACACGTACGGCACCGGCCTCCGCAACTCCGTGCAGGCTGCGGTCGAGGCCTCGGGCGGTCAGGTCGTCTACGGCGCCAAGGGTGAGGGCCAGGAGTTCCCGCCCGGCCAGACCACGTTCTCGTCCGAGGTGACCGCGGCCCTGGCCGCGAAGCCCGACGCGATCGTCGTCCTCGCCTTCGACGAGACGAAGTCGATCATCCCGGAGCTCGTCTCACAGGGGAACGAAGCGAAGATCTACATGTCCGACGGCAACACGGCGGACTACTCGAAGGACTTCGACAAGGGCACCCTGACCGGCGCCCAGGGCACCATCCCCGGTGCCTCGCCGAAGGACGACTTCAAGAAGCAGCTCGCGGCGTTCTACAAGGACTCGTCGGGCAAGACGCTCGCCGACTACTCGTACGCGGCGGAGTCCTACGACGCCACCGTCCTCGCCGCCCTCGCCGCGGTGAAGGGCAAGGGCACCGATTCCGGCACGATCCAGGCCAACATGGCTGCGGTGTCGGGTGCTGACGGCGGCACCGAGTGCGCGACGTTCAAGGAGTGCAAGACGCTCCTGGACGACGGCAAGGACATCCACTACACCGGCCCGTCCGGCATCGGTCCGTTCGACGAGAACAACGACCCGTCGAGCGCCTACATCGGCATCTACAAGTTCGACGGCGACAACAAGCCCGTCTACCAGAGCGCCATCCAGGGTGCGGTGAAGAAGTAGGGCACAGCCCAGCACCAACGAGAAAGCGACAGTCCTCCACGGAACCTCCGTGGGGGACTGTCGCTTTCGCGTCGGTGCGCAGGACGGCCCGGTGGGCGGCCTGGAGGCCCGTGGTGCGTCCGTCAGACCGGATCGGCCGAGCCGGGTGCGAGCGCCCGGCGGCGGGACGCTCGTGCAGCGGCGAACGAGTCGGCCGTCAGCACCACGAGGGCGAGCCACACGATGCCGAAGCCGAACCAGCGCCCGGCCGACATCTCCTCGTGCTGCACCAGCACGCCGACGAGCAGTTGCATCACGGGCGCCAGGTACTGGGTCAGTCCGAGCGTCGACAGGCTCACCCGGCGTGCCGACGACGCGAAGAGCAGGAGCGGCACCGCCGTCGCCGGCCCGGTCAGGACCGTGATGACCGCGTGCCCCCAGCCCTCGCTCGTGAACGTCACGCCGCCGCCGAGGCCGGTCACGCCGAGCACGACGAGCGCCACGACCGCGATCGGCAGCAGCCACACGGTCTCGATCGTCAGGCCGCTCAGGGCGTCCACGGTGCCGCCGACGCGCTTCTTCACCAGGCCGTACAGCCCGAACGAGAACGCCAGGGCCAACGAGATCCACGGCATCTGCCCGTAGCCGACGGCGATGACGACGACCGCCACGACGCTCAGCCCGACAGCTGCCCACTGCGCCGGACGCAGGCGTTCGCGCAGGACCACGACGCCGAGCGCGATCGTGACGAGCGGGTTGATGAAGTAGCCGAGCGCGGCCTCGACGGTGTGGCCGGTGGTCGTCGCGAGGACGTAGACGGTCCAGTTGACCAGGATCAGGACGGCGGCGAGCCCCATCACGAGCATCACGCGTCGCTGGGCCATCAGCGTGCGGGTGCGGAGCCACGACCGCGTCACGGCGATCGCCACCGCGCAGAACACCAGGCCGAAGACGATCCGCCACGACACGATCTCGAACGCCGCCGCGGGGGCCATCGCCGCGAAGAGCAGGGGCATCAGTCCCCAGAGCCCGTAGGCCACGACGGCCTGCACCACGCCGACGGATGCCTCGCTGCGGACGGGTCGCGCCGGACTCGGTTCACTCACGGAACCATCCTAGGAACGACCGCCGACCCGTGGGACGCGCACCGGGCCTCCAGGCGGGCTGACAGCGGGCTGGTCAGGACCGGAGCCCCCGGGTGACCGGCCCCGGACGCACGGACGCCCCGTCGGCCCGGGGGCCGGACGGGGCGTCCGTGGTGAGTACTCGACTCAGTGAACGATGACCGCGAGGACGTCGCGGGCGGACAGGACCAGCAGGTCCTCGCCTGAGTACTTGACCTCGGTTCCGCCGTACTTGGAGTAGATGACCTTGTCACCCACGGCGACGTCGAGCGGGACGCGGTTGCCGTTGTCGTCGATGCGACCCGGACCCACGGCGACGACCTCGCCCTCCTGGGGCTTCTCCTTCGCGGTGTCGGGGATGACCAGACCGGAAGCGGTGGTCTGCTCCGCCTCGACCTGGCGGATGACGATGCGATCCTCGAGCGGCTTGATGCTGACGGCCACGGTGACCTCTTCTTTCTCGGTACGGACTCGGTACAGATGAAAACCGGGTTGGCACTTCGCACAGGAGAGTGCCAACGCCAACTCTAGGGGGCCTCTGGCACTCGGTCAATCCGAGTGCCAGCACATCCGGAGAACACGCAGCACCTGCGAGGATCGACGCATGGACGCCGCCGAACTCACCGCACTGCTGACCCCCGACGGGATGGCCCTGCTCGACCGTACCCCGGGTGTCTCCGACGGCGGCGAGATCGTCCGCGTGGTGTCCCGGCTGCGCGCCGAGGGCCACGATCCCCGACTGGTCGCCGCGGTGCTGACCCAGTCGAAGCTGCGGCTGAAGGCCCGCGGCAAGTTCGGCGACTTCGCGTCCCGCATGCTCTTCACCGAGGCCGGGCTCGAGCAGGCCACCCGGCTGCAGGTCGCGGCCCAGCACGCCGGACGCTTCGCAGCGGCCGGGCTGACCCGCGTCGCCGACCTCGGCTGCGGCATCGGCGGGGACGCCATGGCGATGGCGGCGCTCGACCTCGACGTCACCGCGGTCGACCGCGACGAGGTGACCGCGGCCGTCGCGACCCACAACCTGGCAGTGTGGCCGAACGCGCGTGTCGAGCTCGGCGATGCAGCGTCGTTCGACCTGTCGTCGGTGGACGGCGTGTGGATGGACCCCGCACGCCGCACCTCCGGCCACTCGGACACCCGCCGGCTCGCCGACCCGGACGACTGGTCGCCCTCGCTCGACACCGTGTTCGCCGCGGCGACGACGACGCCGACCGGCGTGAAGCTCGGACCGGGCATCGACCGCGACCTGATCCCGGACACGGCCGAGGCGCAGTGGACCTCCGTCGACCGCGAGGTCGTGGAGCTCGCCCTGTGGTTCGGCCCCCTCGCCCGCCCCGGGATCCGCCGCGCCGCCACCGTCATCGGTGCGCACGGCATCGCCGAGATGACCGGAGCGGCCGACGCCGACGACGCCGAGGTCGGAACACTCGGCGCCTACCTGTACGAGCCCGACGGCGCCGTGATCCGCGCACGGCTGATCGGCGATCTGGCACGGGGCCTCGACGGGCACATGCTGTCCGAGGGCATCGCCTACGTCACGTCCGACCGCGCGGTCACGACCCCCTTCGCGCAGGGCTTCCGGGTGCTCGACACGATGCCGCTCGACGTCAAGCGACTGGCCGCACGGCTCGCTGCAGACGGCATCGGCACCGTCGAGATCAAGAAGCGCGGCGTCGACGTCGACCCGGCGCAGTTCCGCAAGCGGCTGCGGTTGCGCGGATCGGGTCGCGTCACGCTCGTCCTCACCCGCCTGGAGGGACGCCACACGGCGATCCTGTGCGAACGGCTCACCGACGCGGTCGGCTGACGGCCGGGGGCCGCGTGCGGTGCTGCGTGCGCGTCAGCGTCAGTTGACGAAGGCGCCGGAGTTCGAGCTGTAGTCGGAGTAGTCCGAGTAGTCCGACGCGTTCGCGATCGAGATCCACACCAGGGCGACGATCAGGATGAACAGGCCGGTCAGGATCCAGCCGCCGATGATGCCTGCGAGCGCCAGACCGCGGCCGCCCTCGCCGGTCTGCTTGATCTTGCCGAGGGCGATGTGTCCCATGATCGCGCCGGCTGGGCTCGTCAGGATGATGATCGGCCAGATGATGATCCCGCCGAACGCGAAGACGATCGACAGGATCGACAGGACGTTCGTCTTCGGCCGCTGCGCGTAGGGCTGGTACGTGTACGGGTTCGACGCGTAGGGCTGCTGCTGCGGCTGCGCGTACGGGTTCTGCTGCTGGCCGTACGAGTTCTGCGGGGTGCCGTAGGCGTTCTGCTGCGGAGCCGCGTACGGGTTCTGCTGCTGCGGCTGACCGTACGGGTCCGACGAGGGCTGCGATGCCGCGTAGGAGTTCTGCTGCTGGCCGTACGGGCTCGACTGCTGCGGCTGGCCGTACGGGTTCTGGGGCTGCTGCTGGCCGTACGGGTTCTGCGGCTGCTGCGGAGCGCCGTACGGGTTCGGCTGCTGCGGGGCCGCGTACGGGGCCTGCTGCTGGCCGTACGGGTGCTGGGGTGCTTCCGGGGCCGACGGTGCGTCAGGAGCCTGCGGGGCGTCCGGGGCGGGCGTGCCGTCGGGCTGTCCGTTCGCTGGGCCGTTCGGCGTCTCGCCCGGCTTCGGCCACTCGTTCTGATCGGACACCGTCCACCCCTCTCGGGCGTCCGGTCTCTCCGACGCCCGTGTGAATCCTCCCACAGGCTCCCGAAGAAGGACCGGGGCCGAACTGGTCAGACCTGGACGGTCGTCACCGGCAGGGTCGAGTCCGCCGCGATGCCGAGGTCGCTCGGCGCGTGCCCCTCCGCCACGAGTCGGGCGCCGACGGCGGCGATCATCGCACCGTTGTCCGTGCACAGGTCGAACGGCGGGATGCGCAGTCGCACGCCCGCGGCCGCGCAGCGATCCTCGGCGAGCTGTCGCAGTCGGGCGTTCGCGACGACCCCGCCACCGAGCAGCAGCCGGTCGACGCCGGTGTCGCGGCACGCGTTCAGGGCCTTGGTCAGCAGGACGTCGACGACGGCCTCGCGGAAGCTCGCGGCGACGTCGGCCACCGGCACCTCGCGGCCCTCGTCGCGGCAGCGCTCGACCCACCGTGCGACGGCGGTCTTGAGTCCCGAGAACGAGAAGTCGTACCGGTGCGCGGCCATGTCCTTCGGCAGCGTCAGTCCCCGGGGGAACCGGATCGCCGTCGGATCGCCGTCAGCCGCCGCACGGTCGATCTGCGGGCCGCCGGGGTAGGGCAGCCCGAGCAGCCGCGCGACCTTGTCGAACGCCTCGCCCGCCGCGTCGTCGATCGTCTCGCCGAGCAGTTCGACGTCGCCGACCAGGTCGCGCACCAGCAGCAGCGACGTGTGGCCACCGGAGACCAGCAGCGCGATCGTCGGCAACTCGATCTCGCTCCCGTCCTCGCGCAGCACGTCGGCGCCGACGTGCCCGACCAGGTGGTTCACGCCGTACAGGGGCTTGCCCGTGGCCACGGCGAGCGCCTTCGCGGCTCCCACCCCGACCATGAGCGCTCCCGCCAGGCCCGGCCCGGCGGTCACCGCGACCGCGTCGAGTTCGTCGAGGGTGACGCCGGCACGCTCGAGCGCCTCGTGCAGCGTCGGGGTCATCGCCTCCAGGTGGGCCCGTGCGGCGACCTCGGGCACGACCCCGCCGTAGCGGGCGTGCTCGTCCATGCTCGAGGCGATCACGTTCGCCAGCAGGGTGTTCCCCCGCACGATGCCGACGCCCGTCTCGTCGCAGCTCGTCTCGATGCCGAGCACCAGTGGTTCAGTCGCGCTCACCGAGGGCCTCCTGTCCGATGGGTCCGACGCCCGACGACGGCTCGGCGTCCGGGCCGGGCAGCTCCGCCCGCATCACCCACGCGTCGACGCCGTCCGGCTGGTAGTAGCGCGGCCGGGTCGCGATGTGCTCGAACCCGAACGCCGTGTACATCGCCTGCGCGACGGGGTTGTCCGCGCGCACCTCGAGGAACACCTCGCGCACCCCACGGCGCCGCGCCTCGTCGAGCAGTTCCGTGAACAGGACCCGCCCGAGCCCCTTGCCGCGCTGGTCCGCAGCGACCGCGATGGTCTGCACGTCGGCCACCGGGTTGCCCGCGAGCGAGGAGAGCCCGGCGTACCCGACGACCAGCGGCGCTGCGGTGTCGTCGACGGTCTCGATCACGACGTAGTACCCGTGCGGTGCGTACAGCTCGCCGGACATCTGCGACGCCGACCAGGCGTCCGTCGGGAACGAGACGTGCTCGAGCCACATGATGTCGTCGAGGTCCTGCGGGTGTGCTCGCCGCAGGCGGAGCCCGTCCGGCAGGGTCACTGCTTCACCCGCTTGGGCGCACCCGGCACCGTCACGTCGGGCTCCCGCAGGTACAGGGGGGTGTCCTGGTCGAACCCTGTGCCGGACCGCAGGCGGTCCGCGGCGAGCGAGCCGAGCCTCCAGGCCGGGATGCACGCGACCGTCACGCGGTCCCAGCCCACCGCTGCGGGCCGGGAGGCGCGGATCGCGTCGTCGAGATCGGCGGGCGTGGCGAGTCCGGGGCCGGCCACCCGGACGCCGTCGGCGTCGTAGGCGCTCCAGTAGACCTCGCGGCGGCGGGCGTCCGTGAGGACGACGAACGGGCCGGCGATGCCCGAGTCGCGCTGGTCGAGGGCGACGGCGTCGTGGCTGACGAGGGGCAGGACGGGGACGCCGCGGGCTGCGGCGAAGGTGCGGGCGGCGGCGATGCCGACGCGCAGGCCGGTGAAGGGGCCGGGGCCCATGCCGGCGACGACCCCGGTGACGTCGGCGCCGGTGATGCCGGCCTCGGCGAGGGTCTCGGCCAGGAACGGGCCGATCACCTCGGCATGCCGGCGGCTGTCCTCGGTGTCGCGGGTCGCGAGGGCCTGGCCGGTGGCCGGGTCGACGACGGCGACGGAGGTCCCGGCGGAGGTGTCGATCGCGAGCAGCACCCGTCCATCGTAGGCGGCGGTCAGCGCACCGGCAGCCCGCGGGACCACGCGACCTCGTGCTCCAACTGCCCGGTCCGACGGAACAGACGGACCTGGTGGGTGTCCGGCAGCGCGGCGGCCAGGGCCTGTCGGTCAGCGGACGTGAAGCCGAGCGACTGCCAGAACGGACCGGAGCGACGAGAGAACAGCCACGCGCGCTCAGCACCGGCCTCGGTCGCCCGCTCGATCGCGAACCGTGCGAGACGGGTGCCGGCCCCGGAGCCGCGGTGCTGCGGAGCGACGGCCACGCTGCGGACGAGCACGTGCACGCCGTCGGCACTCGCCTCGAAGCCGGCGCTGCCGACCGCCATGCCGTCGTCGTCGCGGTCGATCCAGAGCCGCACCGTCGGCTCGTCGAGCCCGGCCACGGTCAGATCGGCCTCGACGAGGAACGCGCGGAGCGCCTCGACGTCGTCCGCACCGACGGGCTGGAGGGTCAGAGGGCCACGCCGTCCCAGCGCGGACCGGTGGCGGTGACGACGACACGGCGGGGCTCGTCGGGCACGTCGTCGGGGTCGAGGTCGTCGTCACCGTGCTCGACCGCGTCCGCGCCGGTGGGACGCGTGATCTCGACGTCGAGCACGCTGTCGCTGATGCCGTCGACCATGCCCCGGCCCCACTCGACCACGACGATCGCGGCGTCCCAGTCGAGGTCCAGGTCGTCCAGCTCCACGGGGTCGGACAGCCGGTAGGCGTCGACGTGCACCAGGTCGGGGCCGGCGGTCGTCGGGTGCGTCCGGGCGAGGACGAAGGTCGGGCTGGACACCTGGCCGCGCGCGCCGAGTGCAGCGCCGAGCCCGCGCGTCAGGGTCGTCTTGCCGGCGCCGAGCGGTCCGGTCAACACGACGAGGTCCCCCGCGCGCAGCACCGCGGCCAGTCGGGCACCGAGCTCCCCCATCGCCTCGGTGCCGTCGACGGTGGTGTCGAGCAGGACCCGCGCCGACTCGGTCACGGCCGCTCGCCCCGCAGGTACTCCCCGACGCGTCCCTCGATGTCGTGGCCCTCGTAGGACCGAGGCACACGGCTGCCGATGCGGCAGACGATCTCTTCACCGATGGTCTCGAGCGCCGCGCCCCATTCGAGCACGGTCATCTCATCGTGCTCGCCGGTGCCGAACAGCACGACGGTGTCGCCGGTCTGCACGTCGTCCTCGCCGACGTCCACCAGGAACTGGTCCATCGCGACGCGGCCGGCGATCGGGTACCGCTTGCCACCGATCGCGACCTCGATGCGGCCCTGTGCCAGACGGGGGACCCCGTCGGCGTACCCGACGGGCACGAGCGCCAGGGTCGTCGCGGTCGCGGTGCGGTACGTGTAGTCGTAGGAGACGCCGGTGTCGACGGGGACGCGCTTCGTCTTCGCGACCGACGCGGTGAGGGTCATCACCGGCTCGAGTCCGAGGTCCGCTGCCGAGACGCCGTCCGCGCCGGGGATGCCGAACAGGTTCGCGCCCATCCGGACCATGTCCTTGCGGAACTCCTTGCGCTCGAGCCCCGCGAGCGACGCTGCGACGTGCTCCATCGGGACGTCCAGCCCCAGGTCTTCGGCGATCTCGATCGCGGCGTCGAACACGGCGACCGCGGCGCTGTCCTCGTGGTCGGACGCCTCGGCCAGGTGCGTGTACGCGGCGACGACCTCGATGCGGCCGTTCCGCTGGGCGTCCCGGGCGAGCTCGACGAGCGCCGGCCAGTCCGACGGCGTCGCGCCGTCGCGGTGCAGGCCGGAGTCGACACCGAGGTGCACCCGGGCCGGTCGCTGGTCGACGGCGTCGATGATGCGCTGCAACTCGGCGACGTTCGAGACGCCGAGGTCGACGGCCGAGTCGATGGCGTCGCGGAAGTCCAGGTCGGGGTCGTGCTGCCAGGTGAACAGGTGGACGTCCTCGCCGACGCCGATCGAGCGCAGGCGCAGGGCGGCGGGCACCGTCAGCACACCGATCCAGCGGATGCCGGCGTCGACGGCAGCGAGTGCGATCGGCTCGAGGCCGTGCCCGTACGCGTCGGCCTTCATGATCGCCATCACGGCGACCGGGTCCATCCACTCGCGGACACGGTCGAGGTTGGCACGGTAGGCGTCGAGGTCGATGCGCGCCTGACGCAGCGGTGCGGAGCTCACGTCGTCCTCCGTTCGACGCTGCGGCCGATCCGGGCGACCACCTCGTAGTTGATCGTGCCGATGGCGTCGGCCCAGTCCTCGACGGCGGGGTCGCCGTTCGCGGGGTCACCCCACAGCACCGCCTCGTCGCCGACCTGCACGTCGGCGTCGCCGATGTCGACGTGCATGGCGTTCATCGCGACGCGTCCGACCACCGGGAACGTCCGGTCGCCGATCCGCACCGAGACCCGGTTGCCGAAGGCACGGTCGAAGCCGTCCGCGTAGCCGAGGCCGATCACGGCGAGACGGGTGTCGGTCTCCGCGCGCCAGGTGTAGCCGTAGGAGACGCCGTCGCCCGCGGCGACCGGCACGGTGCGGAGCACGGCGGCGGTGACCCGCATCGCCGGGCGCAGCCCCAGGTCGGCCGAGGTGCGACCGTCGAAGGGGCTCAGCCCGTACAGGGCGAGTCCGACGCGGGACAGATCGTGGCGGGTCTCCGGCACGGCGATGCTCGCAGCACTCGCGGCGAGGTGCACCACGTCCGGCACGATGCCGTTCGCGGCGAGACCGTCCAGCGCCCGCTGCAGTGCGGCGTCCTGGTCGAGGTCGTCGGTGCGCGACGCGTTCGACAGGTGGGACATGAGCCCCTCGACCCGGGTGCGGTTGCCGCCGCGGGCCAGGGCGCCGGCGGTCGCGAAGAGCTCGGCCCACTCGGACTCGACCGCACCGTTGCGGCTCAGGCCGGTGTCGACGCACAGGTGCACGGCGCGGACGTCGGAATCCGCTGCTGCGGAGAGCTGCTCGACGCTCGACACCGCGGGCGTGACGTCGAACTGCGCTGCGCGGCGGAAGTCCTCGTCGGGGGCGTGCAGCCACGCGAGGATCCGGACCCCCTCGTCGATGCCGCCCTGACGGAGCGCGACGGCCTCGTCGATGTCGGCGACCCCGAGCCACTCGGCACCGGCGTCCACGAAGGCCTGCGCGGCGTCGAGGGCCCCGTGGCCGTAGGCGTTCGCCTTGACCACCGCGATGACCCCGGCCGGGGCGACCCGGTCGGCGATGGTCGCGTAGTTCTCGATCAGGGCTCCGCGATCGACCGTGATGCCGGTGAACGCACTCACCGGACCGTTCCTTCCAGGACCACGTCTGTTCCTTCCAGGACCACGAACGCGGTCGCGATCCCTCCATCATGCGAGAGCGACAGGTGCACGCTCGTCACGCCACGCGCGTCCGCCACCTGCCGGGCGCCCTGGTGCAGGGTGAGCGACGGGTTCCGCTGGTCGTCGGACACGACCTCGAGGTCCTGCCAGCTGAGCCCGGCACTCGACCCGAAGGCCTTGATCAGGGCTTCCTTCGCCGCGAACCGTGCGGCGAGGGACGCGATCGGCCGGGGTTCGCCGTCACGGACCTGCTCGGACGGTGTGAACAGCCGCGCCCGCATCGCCGGTGTGCGCTCGAGCACCCGTTCGAACCGCTCCAGGTCGACCACGTCGACCCCGATCCCGATGATCACCGTCGCGACTACTCGACGGTGACCGACTTCGCGAGGTTGCGTGGCTGGTCCACGTCGAGGCCCTTGGCGGCGGCGAGCTCCATGCCGAACATGTGCAGCGGTGCCACGGCGAGCAGCGGCTCGAACAGCGGGGTCGCCAGCGGGATCCGCAGGACCTCGTCGGCGAAGGGCAGCACCGCGGCGTCGCCCTCTTCGGCGATCGCGATCACCCGGGCACCGCGGGCGCGGATCTCCTGGATGTTCGAGACGACCTTCGGGTGCAGCGATCGGGGGTCGCGCGGCGACGGCACGATGACGAAGACGATCTGGCCAGGCTCGATCAGGGCGATCGGGCCGTGCTTGAGCTCACCGGCGGCGAAGCCCTCGGCGTGGATGTACGCGAGCTCCTTGAGCTTGAGGGCCCCCTCGAGCGCGATCGGGTAGCCGACGTGGCGGCCGAGGAACAGCACGCTCCGGGTGTCCGCCATCCAGCGGGCCAGGTCCTTGATGCCGGCGGCGTCCTCGATCGTCTGCTGCAGCTTCGGGGCGAGCCCCTCGAGCTCGGCGACCTGCTCGGCGATCTGCCCGGTGGTGAGCGTGCCGCGCAGCGTCGCCAGGTGCAGCCCGAGCAGGTAGAGCGCGACGCCCTGGGCGATGAAGGCCTTCGTCGACGCGACGGCGACCTCGGGGCCGGCGTGCGTGTAGATCACGGCGTCGGACTCACGCGGGATCGTGGCGCCCTGGGTGTTGCAGATCGACAGGACCTGCGCGCCCTGCTCGCGGGCGTACTTGACGGCCATGAGCGTGTCCATGGTCTCGCCGGACTGGCTGATCGAGACGACCAGGGTGCGCTCGTCCAGCACCGGGTCACGGTAGCGGAACTCGTGCGCGAGCTCGACCTCGACCGGCACACGAGCCCACTGCTCGATGGCGTACTTGCCGAGGATGCCGGCGTAGGCGGCGGTGCCGCAGGCGATCACGATGACGCGGTCGACGGTCGCCAGGCGCTCGGCGATCGGGTCGAGGTCGGTCAGCGTGACGGCGCCGTCGTGGACGCGACCGAGGATCGTCTTCGCGACGGCCTCGGGCTCCTCGCTGATCTCCTTCGCCATGAACGAGCTCCAGCCGCCCTTGTCGGCGGCGGAGGCGTCCCAGTTGACCTCGAACTCGCTCGGCGTGGCCGGGGTGCCGTCGAAGTGGATGACGTCGACGCCGTCGGGGCGGATCGTGGCGATCTCGTCCTGCCCGATCGACAGCGCGCGCTGCGTGTAGGCGACGAACGCGGCGACGTCCGAGCCCATGAAGTTCTCACCGTCGCCGAGCCCGACCACCAGGGGCGAGTTGCGGCGGGCACCGACGACGACGCCGGGCTGGTCGGCGTGCACGACGAGGAGCGTGAAAGCCCCCTCGAGCCGCTGCACGGCCTGCTGCATGGCGGCGGTCAGGTCGCCGGTCTCGCGGAAGGCGCGTCCGACCAGGTGCGCGGCGACCTCGGAGTCGGTCTCGCTGCGGAACTCGATGCCCTCGGCCTGCAGTTCGGCGCGGAGCTCGGAGAAGTTCTCGATGATGCCGTTGTGGATGAGGGCGAGCTTGTCGCCGTCGGCCAGGTGCGGGTGGGCGTTGCCGTCGGTCGGTCCGCCGTGCGTCGCCCAGCGGGTGTGCCCGATGCCCGTCGTGCCGTCCGGGATCGGCGACGACTCGAGCTCGTCGACCAGGGCCTGGAGCTTGCCGGCCTTCTTGGCCGACACGAGGTCTCCGGCTGGGTCGACGACGGCGATGCCCGCCGAGTCGTAGCCGCGGTACTCGAGGCGACGGAGGCCACCGAGGAGGACGTCCTGGCTGCTGTTGCTGCCGACGTAGCCGACGATTCCACACATGGAACCGATCCTACGGTCTGCCTGGACGCCGACCCTGCGAAGTCCCGGGGGTGGGGATAACGTTTCGGCCATGGGACGCTTCGACGACATCGCCATCACCACGCTGCACGGCGAGGACACCACGTTCGGCGCCTACGCCGACAAGGCCGTACTGGTCGTGAACGTCGCCTCCCGGTGCGGCCTCGCCCCGCAGTACGAGCAGCTCGAGGCCCTGCAGAAGCAGTACGGCCCCCGCGGGTTCACGGTGCTGGGCTTCCCGAGCAACCAGTTCCTGCAGGAGCTCGGCTCGTCCGAGGCGATCGACGAGTACTGCTCCACCACGTGGGGCGTGACGTTCCCGATGTCCGAGAAGGTCAAGGTCAACGGCAAGAGCGCCCACCCGCTCTACCAGGCCCTCAAGGAGACCCCGGACGCCGACGGCAAGGCCGGCCGGGTCGCCTGGAACTTCGAGAAGTTCCTCATCGCCCCCGACGGCACCGTCACGCGGTTCCGCCCCACCACGAAGCCCGACGCCCCCGAGGTCGTCGCCGCCATCGAGGCGGCCCTCCCCGCCTGACGCGTCGCGTCCTGCGGACGCGCACCGAGCACTGGACGGGAGGCCCGTGGCAGGTGAGCCGGTCGGCTCACGTGCCACGGGCCTCCCGTCTGTACGCTCGATCCCATGCCGTTCTCGGAGACCGCCGTCGCGCACCCGACCCCGTTCGTGGAGATCCCGCGCGACGAGTGGTCCCAGCTCGCCCCGAAGGAGCACCTGTCGCTCACCGAGACCGAGATCGTGCAGCTGCGCGGTCTCGGTGACCGGTTGGACATGCAGGAGGTGCAGGAGGTCTACCTGCCCCTGTCCCGCCTGCTCACGCTCTACGCCGCCGGTGCGCGCAACCTGCACGCCGAGACGAGCCGGTTCCTCGGTGAGCGCGCCGGACGCACGCCGTTCGTCATCGGCGTCGCGGGCTCCGTCGCGGTCGGCAAGTCCACCGTCGCCCGCCTGCTGCGCGAGCTGACGAAGCGCTGGCCGGACACCCCTCGTGTGGAGCTCGTGACGACCGACGGCTTCCTGTACCCGAACGCCGAGCTGGAGCGCCGCGGGATCATGGACCGCAAGGGCTTCCCGGAGTCGTACGACCGCCGCTCCCTGCTGCGCTTCGTGAGCCAGGTGAAGAGCGGGGCGACCGAGGTCCGCGCGCCGTACTACTCGCACCTGGTCTACGACATCGTGCCCGATGCCGAGATCGTCGTCCGGCAGCCCGACGTGCTCATCGTCGAGGGCCTCAACGTGCTGGCGCCCCCGGTGCACGGCCGGCTCGCGCTGTCCGACCTGTTCGACTTCACGATCTACGTGGACGCGAAGACGAAGGACATCGAGTCCTGGTACGTCGACCGGTTCCTCGCCCTGCAGGAAGAAGCGTTCTCGAGCCCCGACTCGTTCTTCCACCGGTTCGCCTCGCTCTCGCGAGAGGACGCCGTACGGACGGCGACCGAGGTCTGGCGGGCGATCAACGAGCCGAACCTGATCGAGAACGTGCTGCCCACGCGCTCCCGCGCCACGCTGGTGCTGAAGAAGGGCGCGAACCACAAGGTGAACTCGGTCCTGCTCCGCAAGATCTAGCGGTAGGGCAGCGCAAAACACCGGTGTTCGCGAGCTGAACCGCGGTCTGCGCGTGTTCAACCGGCGAACACCGGTGTCTTGCGGCGAAACCCCTACGCGGCGTCGAGCGCCAGGCGGTCCTGCACGACGGCGGCGAGCTCCTCGGCGATGCGCTGGGCATCGTCCTGCGAGGCGGCCTCGACCATCACGCGCACGACCGGCTCGGTGCCCGACGGACGGAGCAGCACGCGGCCGCTGTCCCCGAGCGCCGCGCTGGCGGCGGCGATGGCGTCCTGCACGCCCTGGTCGGCGAGCCCGTGCCGATCGACGCCGCGGACGTTGAGCAGCACCTGCGGGAACACGGTCATGCACGAGGCGAGCTCCTGCAGCGACTTCCCGGTCCGGGCCATCTCGGCCACCAGGTGGAGCCCGGTCAGGATGCCGTCACCCGTCGTGGCGAACTCGTTGAAGATGATGTGGCCCGACTGCTCGCCGCCGATGGAGTAGTCGCCCTCGGTCATCTTCTCGAGCACGTAGCGGTCGCCCACGCCGGCCTCGATCACGGTGATGCCCGCGTCGGCCATGGCGCGTTTCAGCCCGAGGTTCGACATGACCGTCGCGACGAGGGTGTCGTCCTTCAGGCGGCCGCGCTCCTGCAGGGACAGCGCGAGGATCGCCATGATCTGGTCGCCGTCGATCGCGTTGCCCGCGGCGTCGACCGCCAGGCAGCGGTCCGCGTCGCCGTCGTGCGCGATGCCGACGTCGGCGCCGTGCTCGAGCACCGCGCGGGCGAGGTTGTCGATGTGGGTCGAACCGACGCCGTCGTTGATGTTCCAGCCGTCGGGGTCGGCGCCGATGAGCGTCACGCGGGCACCCGCGTTGACGAAGACCTCGGGCGAGACGCCGGCCGCGGCACCGTTGGCGCAGTCGAGCACCACGTGGAGCCCAGCGAGCCGGTGCGGCAACGTGCCGAGCAGGTGCACGACGTAGCGGTCCTCGGCGTCGGCGAACCGCGAGATGCGCCCGACGTCGATGCCGGTGGGGGTGGGCGCGGAGTGGTCGTGCATGGCCGCTTCGATGCGGTCCTCGACCTCGTCCGGCAGCTTGCGGCCACCTGTGGCGAAGAACTTGATCCCGTTGTCGGGAGCGGGGTTGTGCGATGCGGAGATCATCACGCCGAAGTCGGCGTCGATGTCCGCGACGAGGAACGCCGCGGCGGGGGTGGGGATGACCCCGGCGTCGAGCACGTCGACGCCGGCCGAGGCGAGTCCGGCCGCGACGGCGGCACCGAGGAACTCGCCGGAGACGCGCGGGTCCCGCGCGAGGACCGCGCGTGGGCGCGGTCGACCCGACGCCCGGCGGGCGTCGGCATGGTGTCCGTGTGTGAGGACGGCCGCGCTCGCCTGGGCAAGACCCAGTGCGAGCGCGGCCGTCAGCTCGCCGTTGGCGAGACCACGAACCCCGTCGGTACCGAACAGACGCGGCATGGCGATCTTCAGCCGGTGACGACTAGCGCTTCGAGAACTGCGAAGCCTTGCGGGCCTTCTTGAGACCGGCCTTCTTGCGCTCGATGACGCGGGCGTCACGGGTGAGGAAGCCGGCCTTCTTGAGGGTCGCGCGGTTGTTCTCGCGGTCGATCTCGTTCAGGGTGCGGGCGATGGCGAGGCGGAGCGCGCCGGCCTGACCCGAGGGGCCACCACCGGTGATGCGGGCGACGACGTCGTACGAGCCGAGGAGCTCGAGCACCTTGAAGGGGTCGTTGATGAGCTGCTGGTGCAGCTTGTTCGGGAAGTAGTCCTCGAGCGTGCGGCCGTTCACGACGAACGTGCCGGAGCCCGGGACGAGCCGGACACGCGCGATGGCCTCCTTGCGGCGCCCGACGGCACCGCCGGAGACGTTGAGGATCTGACGGGGAGCGGCCTCGGCAGCGGCGGGTGCGCTCTCCGTGGTGAAGCTCTCCGGGGTCTGGTCGAGGGAATCAGCGATCTGAGCCATGAGTTTCTCTATGTCCTTGAAGTCGTCGTGGCCGGAACTACTGTGCGACCTGGTCGAAGATGTACGGCTTGGGCTGCTGCGCGGCGTGCGGGTGCTCCGCGCCGGCGTAGACCTTCAGCTTCTTGAGCTGCTCGCGGCCGAGGGTGTTCTTCGGCAGCATGCCGCGGATCGCCTTCTCGACGGCGCGGGTGGGGTGCTTCTCGAGCATCTCCGGGTAGGCGGTCGCCGTCAGGCCGCCCGGGTAACCCGAGTGACGGTAGTAGACCTTCTTCGCGAGCTTCGAACCGGTCAGGGCGACCTTGTCGGCGTTCACGATGATGACGAAGTCACCCATGTCCATGTGCTGGGCGAAGGTGGCCTTGTGCTTGCCGCGCAGGAGCGCCGCGGCGTGGGTGGCGAGACGGCCGAGGACGACGTCGGTGGCGTCGATGACGATCCAGTCGTGCTGGACGTCTGCCGGCTTCGGTGAGAACGTGCGAGTCACAGGAGTGCTGCTTTCGTGTCGAGGTGAGGAGTCCGTGAATCCCACTCCGGGCGGGAGTTCCACGAGCAGAAGCGCGGGGAACACCTCGGTTGGAGGGCTCATCTGACTGTCCGCGCGCGGGGCGCACAGACCAAGGTGAGAGCCTAGCCGACGCGGGGCACGTCGGTCAAACGCGGGCGACTGCCGGCCTGGAGGCGCGGGGCGGCCCCGCACCGCGCCTCCCGTCCACCCCTGGGCCCAGCCCACTGCACCCGGTGAGCAGAAGACGTCGGGTCCGCACCGCGAACCCGACGTCTTCTGCACACTCGTCGCCCCGACGCGGGACGTGGGGACTACTCCGCAGCCACCGTCCGACGTCGGCGACGCACGACCAGCACACCCGCACCCGCCGCGAGCAGCAGGAACGCCACCAGCGCACCAGCACCCATCCCCGCAGCACCCGTGAACGCGAGCTGCCCATCCACGGTGATCGTGATCGGGGTCCAACCGATCAGACTCCCGTCCGCAGCCGTCACCGCCAACCGGTGCACACCAGCCGCC